>JBBRGM010000116.1:0-10899 GCA_038240725.1 Burkholderiales bacterium
AGATGCTCGACTTCGCACGACGGTTCGGCGTGTCGTCATATCATCTGAACGGCACCGCACGCATGGGCCCCGCCAGCGATCCATCGTCGGTCGTAGACGATCAATTGCGCGTGCACGGCGTGCACGGCGTTGCGGATCGCGGATTCATCAGTGATGCCGGCGATACCGTCCGCGAACATCTGCGCAGCGACGATGATGATCGCCGAGAAGGCGTCCGATTGATTCGCGGCCGGCGTCCGCTGTCGAGCGAGCACTGATCGCGCACCCATCGGGTAAGCGCCCGGCCTTGGGAACCGCGAGACATGCCGACTGATGAATACGATTGTCGCCGTGGCAAAGACCAACGCAAAGGAGAACGAACATGGAAGATCGCCCCTTCGGTGCTACCGGCCGGCAAGTCCCGATCATCGGTCAGGGAACGTGGTACATCGAGAGCGGCCACCGTGAAGCTGCGATCGCAGCCTTACGCGCAGGGCTCGATCACGGAATGACGCACATCGATACCGCGGAGCTATATGGGTCGGGCGCGGCAGAGGCCCTTGTCGGCGAAGCAATTGCCGGACGGCGCGATGAGGTGTTTCTCGTCTCCAAGGTGATGCCGAATCACGCGACGCGCAACGGCACGGTCAAAGCCTGCGAACAGTCGCTGTCGCATCTCAAAACCGATCGCCTCGACTGCTATCTTCTGCATTGGCCCGGGCAGCATCCGCTGCAGCAGACGATCGAAGCGTTCGAGCTGTTGCAAAGTCAGGGCAAAATTCTATCCTGGGGCGTGAGCAATTTCGATGTCGATGATCTCGGAGAAGCAACGCGGCTCTCCGGCAACGGCGGGCCGGTTTGCAATCAAGTGCTCTATCATCTGCAAGAGCGCGCGATCGAGCACGCCGTCATACCCTGGTGCGAAGAACACGGCGTGGCCGTGGTCGGCTACAGCCCGTTCGGTCACGATAATTTCCCGACACCACGCAGCGCCGGCGGACGAGTGCTCCAGCAGATCGCGGATGCGCACGACGCTACGCCGCGGCAGGTCGCGCTCGGCTTTCTCACGCGGCGTTCCTCGCTGTTTACGATTCCGAAAGCGTCGACGCCTGAGCACGCCACCGAAAACGCAAAAGCCGGCGATCTCGAACTGAGCGCGGCCGAGCTTGCATCGATCGATGCAGCGTTCCCGGTCGAGGCGCGTCCGCGGTCGTTACCGATGATTTGAGCCCAGGCCTGCGCTCAGGGACAGTTCGATGTTGAGTCCACCGCTATCGGGCTTCGGCCTGTGATGCGCGTCGCCAGCGGAGGACAGTACCCATCTTTCTGCTACCGTTAGCACGGCCGAGTCATAGCGCACACGGACACTTATTCTCGGAGGCATCGTGAGAAACATCTTTAATCCGTCGCTTATCGGAGCGCTTAGTTTGAACGCCGCTGTGCTGAGTGCTGCCGCGTTGTTGTTGGTCGGCATGGGAAGCGCCGAAGAGTGAACTAGCAGCTCCTGCAAATCAGCGGAGCCCCTGGGCAGCGTAAGGCGAGCGGCATAGGCAACGCTAAGCCGCATCAGGTCTTCCGTCAGGTTCGAAAGGCGCATCGTCTCTTCGTGCGGCGCTTCCATCGTGTTCGGTGTTGAAGGCAGCACACCAGTGCTCAGCGCTTCAAGATAGCCGCGGATGTTGGTCAGCGGCGCCCGCAGCTCGTGTGCGAGATCGACCACCATCTTCTTCCTCAAGTCCTCTATACGCTGCAGATTGTCAGTCATAGCGTTGAACGCGCGGCTCAGCTCTCCGACTTCATCTTCCGAGGAGACTTGCGCCTTCGCCCTGAAATCTCCTGCCGAGATTCGGCGTGTGATGCAATCATCTGGTACAGCGGTCCCAGCACCATCTTGATGAGAATGAATCCCACGGCGATTCCGATCGCGAGCGACAGAACACCTGCCAAATGCGGCCGCGGTGAGCCGACTCGAGGAACATATCCATGACTTCGCTCTTCTTGGGAACCTGATACTCGTCTAGCAAGCCGGTGAAGTATTCGAGCGCGAAATAGTCGACCGACAACCACACGATCGCGGCGCTGAGTATGATCACGGACGCGATGACGGCCAGCAGCTTGAGCCGAAGAGAGTTGCGCGGGACGATACCGCGCTTTCTAGTCACTATGCCTTCCCGCCGCATCTGCGAAGCGGTATCCCAGACCCCTCACAGTGAGGACATAACGCGGGCGCGCCGGATCGCACTCGATCTTCTGCCGCAGCTTCGCGATGTGAGCGTCAATCGCACGATCGATGACAACGCCGCCACACGAGGATAACGACAGCGGAGCAGCTCGTGGCGCATGAACACGCGGCCTGGCGCGGACATCAACGCCTTGAGCACGCGAAGCTCGGACGACGTGACTTGCACTACCTCGTCGTTGCGCGTAACGCGGTGCCTGGTCAGATCGACGATCAGGCCTTCGCGCGACAGCGTATTCTTCGGCGGCTGCGGGGGCCCGCGTCGCAATATCGCTTTGACTCGGGCGACGAGTTCCTGAAAGCTGAAGGGCTTGACAACGAAGTCGTCGGCTCCAAGGGTGAGTCCTTTCACCTTATCGTGCGCTTCTCCCAACGCGGAGAGGATAAGAATGGGAATCGCGGACGAATTTCTAAGACGACGGCAGACCTCTCAGCCCTCGAGGTCCGGCAGCATCAGATCGAGAATCATCAGCAGCGGATTGTGTTTGGAGGCGAGATCCAACGCCTCTCTCCCGTCGTATGCCGCGATCGTATTGAAGCCCTCGTGGACCAAATAAACGCCGAGAAGCTCCATGTCTTGCGATCGTCTTCTACGATGAGAAGCGGCTCTGGCCGCGATGTCGGGTTCACTGGGTTACCGTCCTTTGACGAGGCGGAATCAAGAATGCATCAGGCGTTCGCCGTAATAAAGCAGATTGAGAACCGGCGGAGGCTGCAAGTCAGGAAACGCTCGGACGGAGGTTAGTGATGGCGACGCCCGTCTCCACCACCACAGATGTCATGCACCGTAAATCGATCGCCGTCCGCTGCGGTTCGATCGAGTCAACGCTGCTGTCAGGTTGGTTCTCAAGCTTTTTTCTCGAAGCGCGGAAGGTCTTTTCGCGGATAGCTCAATGCGTCAATAACGTGCCTCAACCCCCGGCCCCACTTTTATCAGCAGGCTTGTGCCATAGCATCTAACAACGGAATTCCGTTGGCTGACTCAGACGCTATCACCGGCTCGTTGAGGCGTCAATCGTAAGCATATCTGAACGAAATAGGGGTGTGGCCAGCCCGCGTTCCTGCTGCATACGAGTCTTAAACGACGATCTAGATCGACCGTCGACCGGTGGCGCTCGATGTGCACCGGACATTCATTTCAACCCATTCGCAGGATGGCAAATACTCGTCGAATTCAAACCAGCGGGAAACAACGCTTGCATTGCTTTTGGTGGAATGGCACGCGTCGCGATCCTCGCGCGCTAGGTACTAGCTGGGGCTTCGGGTCAGGGAAATGCAGCTTCCACCTGTGAGCGCTCGGCGTTCGTTAGTACAAAATCGTATTGAATGGTGTAGAAGCGATCGTCCATTTGCGTCCCGTCGGGCGCTATGCCGGCGGCGTGAGAAACGAATGGAACGACGAGCGAATCCTTTACCCCGAATACCGCGTCGGAATCGAGATACTCATCGCCTTCGACGAACAGGTGCGTGACGACCGATTGAAAATCGGGAGCAGAAATTTTGAAGTGGATGTGCGCCGGGCGATAAGGATGACGGCCGAGCTTTCTCAGCATCCGGCCGACCGGGCCGTCGGTTGGAATCGGATAGCTCACCGGCTTGATCGTGCGAAACCAGAAGCGGCCATCTGCAGACGAACGAAACTTTCCGCGCAGCAATGGTCCTTCGACACCGGGCAACTGCACGTCGTACAGACCATCGGCGTCGGTCTGCCAAACATCCACTTCGGCGCCGACGATCGGCTGACCATTCGTAGTCAGCACGCGGCCGGAAACAAATACCGGCTCGCCGGACATCCGCGGCGCCAAGTCGTCGCCATTGGCAAACTCCGGTGCACCTTGCAAAAAGAACGGTCCCAAAACCGTATTCGCGGTCGCGCCTTCGGCAACGCGGTGATTGATCGCATCGACCAGCATCGATACGCCGAGCGTGTCCGACAGCAGGATGAATTCCTGCCGCTTGTCGTCGCACGTTTTCCCGGTCTCCGTAAGGAACTCGATGGCGGCCAGCCATTCACCCTCAGTCAACTCCACGTCGCGCACAAACGCGTGAAGATGGCGGATCAAGCTCGACATCACCTGCTGCAAACGCGGATTACCGCAGTCGCGCAGTCGGTCGAGGGCCGCGTCGGTCAGCGTTTGTTCGCTCAAGTCGCGCATGTCGTCTCCTGGTCAGTAGCTTGGCGCTTATTTTTCCGTGTGCTGCTTTCGCAAAGCAACGCTATCGTCCGATCGCGCCGAATACTTTCTTCACGATATCGGTTGCGGCGCCGACCGGGTTCGCCCGGATCGTCTTCTCTTCTTCCGCCATCATTAGAAATAATCCATCGAGCGCTTTCTGCGTGACATAGGTATCGAGATTCGCGTTCTTCTTGTCGAGTAATCCGAAGCTCGACGCCATCCCGGCAAAATTGTTGTAGGTGTCGGCGAGCTTAACTTTCGATGTTGCCTGCTTGACGATCGGCAGGAAGCGCGCAGTCAACGCATCCGATGTCGTCTTGCGAAAATATTCGGTCGCCGCATCGTCCGGCCCCGATAGAATGCCTTTTGCATCCTGCACTGTCATGCGCTTCACCGCGGCGATCAACAACGGCTTGGCTTCCGGCACGGCAGCCTCGGCGGCACGATTCATCGTCGTGACGAGCTCGTCCGATTGCTTGCCCATGCCGACGTTGCGCATGACGCTCTCCACACGCTGCAGGGTTGCCGGTAGTGGAATCTTAACCTTGGCGTTGCCGAGGAAGCCATCCGGTTTGCCCAGCTCGTCCGCTGCTTTGCGCGCGCCCTGGATCAGGGCCTCTCGCAATCCTTTCGCCACCTCTTTGCTGGAGAGGTCCGATAGACTCTCCTGCGCGATAGCCGCTGCGAACATCGTCCCAGCGAACAACACCGTTGCGGCGCATGCAATTGCTTTCCGCACGCCCGCGCACGGTCGCCGAATAGAAGAGAAATGGGTCATGGCTGGGTCCTCGCAAATGTCGCCATGGTAGGCGTTCCGGCCGCGCACTGCGCGCGCTGTGGCGGTAAGCAGAAACAAGAAGGGACGCGTTCGTTGAACGCGTCCCTTCGGAATTCAGTGCGCCGAAATTGCGCGCGGCTCATTGCTTTTCCAGTGCGACGATAAAGTCTGGTCCGCTATTTTGTTGAGCAGAGGCAGTACTTGAGTTCAGTCGACTATTTTTTGTTGTTTACCGCTTTCTTCAACCGGGCACCGGCAGCGAACTTGGCTACCTTAGACGCGGGGATTTTGATTTCTGCTCCGGTTGCGGGATTGCGTCCCTTGCGCGCGGCACGCTTGGACAGCGAAAAAGTGCCGAAGCCGATCAGCGCGACGGGATCGCCCTTGGTCAGCGACGAGGTGACACTCTCCATGAACGCATCCAAAGTGCCTTCAACGGACGTTTTCGTGCTGCCGGTTTTCTTCGCAATCGCTTCTACCAATTCTGCTTTGTTCATCTAGTCTCCTTTCTTTCGATGGACCTCTGATTGCCGGACGTGTCCCGCTCGATGCAAGAGCCGCAGTCATCCGGACTTCGACGCTCGGATGCCTGAATCGGCCTCCCCGATCTTATGCGATTGTCACTTCATGACGCACGCCGAACCTTCGTCAATTACTCTTGCGAGTCGCTGCAAACATCCAAGCGCTAAGCCAACTTTCTGGCTATCCGCCAACTCGTATCGCCACGTAACGTTCGTTTGGTGCGTGCGTTCTCATTTGGTGCAACAGGCACTGACAACTTCAGGATTTCAACTAGGCACTGCAGATAAGCCGCACGCTACTGCACTGACGCGAATGCGAGCGCGCATTGTAGCAAGACCGCGTGCGCCGTTGCGAGCGAAACGTTTGGACGCACGCATGGTGGCGCTGGTGCACGGCAAAAACGCAACACATGCAGCACCGGCGCGACGCGGAATTTCCAGCAGCCCGCGAAGTGTCGATGGCATCGAGGCCCGCAACGAATCGATCAAAACGACAGATTTTTCCGGCGCCTCGCACGGTGATTCGCCGCAGCAGGCGATGCGTTTCGCTGCCTGCGCCGATTGCGGATGTCATTCGTCCTCAGTCGCGGGGCTTGCGCTCTTCCGAAGGCGCATTGCGCAGTTGCACCTCGTTCTGAATTTCGATGACCATGAGATCGCGCCCAACTTCTATAGCACCGCGGTACGTCGCGCGCGTCCGACGCAGCAATTCGTCTTCGTTGATGTCGAACAGAATAATGTGATTGTAGATCGCCAGATACGGATGCGCGCCTTTAAAAACACGGGCGGCCTCCTCCGGCGATGTATGGATACTCATGATGCTGCGTATCCGTTCAGAGCTCTCGAGCGCATGCGGATCCGCCGCCGCTACTTCATGGATCAACAGGTGCGTGCCTCGCGCATTTGCAATTAGATTTTCCGAGTATTTCGTATCGCCGGACAAAACGACTGATCGACGTCCCTGATAATCGACGCGAAATCCGTACGCTGGTTTGATTGCACCGTGGTCCACTACGAATGCGGTGACCGTTACTTGGTCGGAACGATACACGACGTTCTCGACGATATCGTGTGCCTCCACAGCGGCGCCGCCGGGCGCCGATCGCGACGCGACGTCTGCTCGAAAAGCGTCGCGCAGACTTTTCAGCATCGCTTCGGTCCCTTCGGGTCCATACACGGCAAGCGGCGCCACGCGGCCGGTGGCCCACCCGGTGAGCCAGAGATCCGGCAACCCTATCGTGTGATCGGAGTGCAGATGCGTCAGAAACACAGCGTCGAGGTCTTGCACACGAACGCCCGCTTGCTCTAATCGCTGCATCGCACCGCGACCGCAGTCGAACAACAGCACTTCGTCGCCTGCCTCGATCAACGTCGCCGGACCGAACCGCTCAACGGATGGTGCAAGCGCGCCGGTTCCGAGCAGTGTCACGCGGATTCCATCGAACCCATACACGGTGCCGGCGAGTGAGATGAGAAGCAGTGCAGCACAGATGCGCGAAAGACGGAACATGGTCGGAGTGCGTAACAAGGAAGATGCATGTTAGCAGGTACGCCGGCGCACGCCCGAGATGAACTCGTAGACGTACGGCGAGTCCATCTCCGCTGGAGAGTACGTGACACGCAGGGCGCGCGATTTCGCTGCGAAGCCTTCGTGCTAACATTCTTGTCCGATAACGACCCACTGTGCGTCACCGGTTGCGCATGACGACGAGTGCGTCCATAAAGATCCAACACGAGGAACCTAAACATGGAATGGATGAGACTGTGTCGGCCGCTGTGCGCGGCCGCACTGGCGCTGGGGCTCGGTGCCGCGAGTATGAGCGGCAATGCCGAGGACGCCAATACGGGAATGACAGCCGTCGTACCCGGGGATACCAAGCTAGGCGACATGAAATGGCAGAAGGCAGGCAAGTCCGTTCCTTACGGCATGCGCGTCATTGCCTTGTACGGCGACCCGAGCAAGCCCGGTCCCTACATCTATCGCTTTCGCGTGCCCACTGCCTATCGTTTGGCACCGCATACATTTCCGGACGATCACGTGATCACCATTCTGAAAGGCCTCTGGTGGCACGGCGTCGGCGAGCGCTACGACCCGTTCAAAATGGATGAATACGGCCCGGGGACTTTCTACGTAACCTCGAAGAACACGCCGCACTTCGACTTCGCACGTACCGAGGTCGTCATGCAGGTGATGGGATTCGGACCGGTCGAAAATCCGATCACCTATCTCAATCCCGACGACGACCCGCGCAGCCGCGAGTGATATAACAACGCAGCATTATTTGCGCTTACGCAAATCTGCCGCAACACTGGAGACTCGTAATGCAAATGCATTTTAAGAAAGCCCCGGGTGCACGGGGCGCAGCCGCACTATGTTCGCTGGCGTTGACGCTGGGCGTTACCGCTGCAGCGGCAGCGGAGGGAACCGAGTTCATGATGAAGGGGTACGAGTCGACCGTATCCCCGCAGGTGCAGTGGAAGGACAGCACGTCGATTCCCGCCGGCGCGAAAATGATACTGCTGTATGGCGATCCAAAAAAAGACGGGCCGTACATTTTTCGCGTGAAGTTCCCCGCGGGCTACAAGCTGCCTGCACACAAACACCCGGATCAACGCATCGTCACCGTTCTTCAAGGCAATTACTGGACAGCAATCGGCGAGAAATTCGAGCAGTCGAAGCTGGTCAAATTCACGCCCGGCAGCTTCTACACGACCGAGCCGAACGCGCCGCATTTCGCGTGGGCGGAAACCGAGGTCGTCATTCAAGAAATGGGCACCGGGCCGATCGACAGTGCGATCGACTACGTGGATGCAGCAGAGGATCCTCGGAAGAAATAATTCCGGAACTGATCTGACGTAAAAAAAGCGCGGGCAACCCGCGCTTTTTAACTGGGTGTTCGTACTTTTATTAGGTTGGTAAGCCCGGTCTACTTCGCCAGTATCGCCGCGCGAATATGTTCCACCGCCGCTGGATCCTCCAGCGCGGTGAGATCGCCCGGATCGCGTCCCTCGGCCAGCGCTTGCATGCTGCGCCGAACCAGCTTGCCCGATCGCGTCTTCGGCAGCAGACTGACGAAATGAACACGCGCGGGCCGCGCGATCGCACCGAGCTTGCGATCGACCGTCGCCATCATTTCCGCTTCGTGCGCAGCGCGCAGCGCCGTCGTCGCGACGCTCTCAATGTCTTTGAGCACTGCAAACGCCACCGGTATCTGCCCCTTCAACGCATCGGCGACGCCGACCACCGCCACTTCAGCAATGTTCGGATGCGCCTGCAACGCCTCCTCGATCTCGCGCGTGCCGAGTCGATGTCCGGCAACATTGATGACGTCGTCGGTGCGGCCGAGAATAAAGTAGTAACCGTCATCGTCTCGAATCGCCCAGTCGAATGTAGTGTAGACGGGCGTGTCCTTGAACTGCGAGAAATACGTCTGCACGAACCGCTCGTCGTCGCCCCACACGGTCGTCATGCAGCCGGGCGGCAGCGGCGGCACGATGCACAGCACGCCCTTCTCGTTCGCTCCCACCGCGGCGCCGGTGTCTTCGTGCTTGAGCGCGATCTCGTAACCATACGCCGCAAAGCTCGGCGATCCGGCTTTGCGCAATGTGTCCTCGATGCCGGGCGCACTGGTCAGGATCGGCCAGCCGGTTTCTGTCTGCCAGTAATTATCGATCACCTTCACACCGAGGCCCTCTTCGATCCACTGCGAGGTCGGCTGATCGAGCGGCTCACCGGCGAGGAATAAATATTTTAACGTCGACGTGTCGTATTCTTTCAAATACGAAGGGTCTTGCTTTTTCAAAACGCGAATCGCGGTCGGCGATGAGAACATCGAAGTTACTTTGAAGTCTTCGACGATCTTCCACCACACTGCGGGATCGGGGCGCAACGGCGTACCTTCGTACATCACCGTGGTCGAGCCGTTGATCAGCGGGCCATAGACGATGTACGAATGGCCGACGACCCAGCCGATGTCCGAGGTGCAGAAATAAGTATCGCCGGGTTGCGAACAGTAGATATGCCGCATCGATGCTGCCAGCGCAACGGCATAACCGCCGGTGTCGCGCTGCACGCCTTTCGGCGTGCCGGTCGTGCCGCTTGTGTAGAGAATATAACTCGGCTCGGAGCTTTCGAGCCACGTCACCGGCACCTGCGCAAACGCATGCTTCTCGCACAACTGTACGTAGTCGAGATCGCGTCCGGCGGTCATCGATAACTTGGAATCGAGATTGCGATTGACGACGACGACATGTTGCGGCGGCGAGGACGACAGCCGGATCGCCTCGTCTGCCAGCGGCTTCAACAGAATCGGTTTGCCGGCGCGCGACGCCGCGTCGCTTGTGATGAGCACTTTCGGCTGCGCACTGTCGATACGCGTGGCAAGACTCGCCGCAGCGAAACCACCGAAGACGATCGAGTGAATCGCGCCGATGCGCACCGTTGCGAGCATCGCGACCACGGCTTCCGGGATCATCGGCATATAGATCAGCACGCGATCGCCGCGGCCGACGCCGAGCGTCATCAGCGCAGCGGCGAAGCGATTCACCTCGGCGTGTAACGTTCGGTACGTATAGGTACGGCGCTGATCGGTTTCGGTAGATACCCACGCCAGCGCAATCTGGTCGCCACGCTGTTCGAGATGGCGATCGAGCGCGTTGTGACACAAGTTCGTCTCGCCGCCGACGAACCAGCGTGCGAACGGCTTGCGGCTATCGTCCAGCACGCGATCGAACGGACGATGCCAATCGATCAGCTGCGCCTGTTCGCGCCAGAACGCATCGCGATCGCTGAGCGAGCGCTGGTAGAAATCCGCGTAGGTTTGCGCCATATCGTCGCCAGCTCCGAGACGATCAATCCGCGATCTTGACTACGGTGCGACCGCGCGATTTCGACTTGAGCACTTTGTCGAACACCTCGGGCAGCGCGTCCATCGTGATCGTGGAAGTCATGTCGGCGAGGTGCCGTGGCTTCAGGTCCGTCGCGAGTCGACGCCAGACTCGCTCGCGCAACGGCATCGGCGTATTGACCGAGTCGACGCCGAGCAGGCTTACGCCGCGCAGAATAAACGGCATCACTGTCGTGTTGAACGTGTGACTCGCGGCGAGTCCGATACTCGCGAGAGTGCCGCCGACCTGCATCGTGCTGGCAAGCCAGGACAACACATCGCCGCCGAGATTATCGACCGCGCCGGCCCATTGCGCTTT
>JBBRGM010000117.1:0-10850 GCA_038240725.1 Burkholderiales bacterium
GATTATTGGGTTGTGTCAGGTGCGGCGTCTGCATCGTTGCGCTCCTCGCCAAGGTACCTACCTTGGCTTCGTCGCGATGCCTCGCATCCATCCGCACCTGACGCAACGCGCGTCGCAAGACTTGTTCAGAGCTTCCCTAGCTCTTGTGCTCGAGGCTGCGCAACTCGGTCAGCAACGGCATCTCTTCGAGCGCTGCAGCAGACAACAGACTCCAATCGATGCGATCGGGCGGCGGCGGTATGTCGAGCACCTCGATCAATTCTTCCGGCGTCGCGATCGCCGACACCGGGACATCGTGCGCACTGGTGGGGAAACTCTGCAGAACCTGCAGGCTGTGCACGGTCGTGAATACCGGGATCGGTGGCTGGCCGAGCTCGCGCAAAATCGCGTATTCGAGATCCGCGTAACCGTGGCCTTTGCCTAATCGCTTACCCTCGCGGGTGACCGCCACTGACCCCATCACGATGAGATCGATGCAGGGGAGGGCATGCAGCGGAATCGGCATACCGAACACGCCGCCCATCTTGATGCTGGCAGCGTCCCAATAATGCTGTTTCGGAATTTCGTCGGGATCGAGTAGAAAGAAACCGCCCTTGAGGCGCGGCGTCGGCGTCAGCACGCGTATGCCGCGATCGAGCAGGGCTTTGCGCACGTGGCGCTGCGGCGCATCCGGATTGACCTTGACGCACTTCGCACCGACGAACGCGGGATGCAGCATCAAGTTCGCGGCAGCCGCGTCGGCGCCGTCGAAATTCGGGATGCGGCCTTTGACCGGAAACGGGAAGCGCGCAACTTTTCGCGTCACCAGCGACGTCCACACAGCGGCGCGCGCCTGCGCCTTGTCGGTGAAGCAAAGCGTTAGTTCGCTTTGCGGCGGCGCTGGCGCTGCCTTGCGCTTACGCGGGCTCGTCATCCGCGGGCGCGCCGGGCTTATACTGCGTCGACACCGCGTGCGGGGTTAACCGAATATCGGGAACGGCTCGAACTGGCCGCGCAATACAGCGGCCGTATCGTTGAATCCGAGCCAACCCGACATCGCCGTCGCATACACGCGCCGGAAGTCTGTCGTGTAGGCGAGGTTGTCGCCCGGGTCGAGCGCGGTCAAACTCGGCACGGTGCCGTAATGGCCGCCCTTCACATTGTTGCCGACCATGAACATGACGTTGGCCGCACCGTGATCGGTACCGAGGCTGGTGTTTTCCGGCGCGCGCCGTCCGAATTCCGAGAAGATCATCATCGTTACGTCGTCCGCGCGGCCGATGCGTTCGAGATCGCGCATGAATCCGCTCACGGCATCCGACGCGTAGGTCAGCAGACGCTGATGCAAATCGCCCTGCTGGACGTGAGTATCGAATGCGTTGTTGCGATACGCGACGTAGTAGAGCTGCGTGGCCATCTGCGCCTGAATCAACGCTGCGACCTTCGGCAGATGCAGCGGCACGATGCCGTAGTCGATTGGCGATTTGTACTTGCCCCAGGCATCGCGCACCAGTACGGACGCGTCTTGCGCGCTGCGTGCAACGTCGAGCAGATAGCGGCGCGCGGGATTGTTGCCGGCATCCGATTGCGTAACCTGCGCCAGCATCGGCTTCTCGTCGAAGAACGCGTTGCGGGTAAATTTGTCCGGATCGTCGAACACCACCGGCGTGTGAAACCTGCTGCGCACCGCGAGCGATTGCGTGGTATCGATATTCACGATCGAGTTGGCGGACGGTTCCGGCTGCATCGCATCGGCAAGGCGGCCGACCCAGCCGTACGGTTCGCCGCTGTTCGGCGCGGCGGTGTGCCAGTACGCCATCGACGTGAAGTGCGAGAACGATGGATTGTCGTAGCCGCACCCGTGCACGATGGCGAGCTTGCCGTCTTTGTACAGGCGCTCGAACCCGGCCATGCCGGGACTGAAGCCGAAGTGATCGTCGATCTTGCGGACCTTCTGCGGCTTGATGCCGATGTTCGGGCGCAGCTTGTAATACGTGTCGTCGGCGTACGGTACGACCGTGTTGAGGCCATCGTTGCCGCCGGAGAGCTCGAAGATCACCAGGATGCGCTGCCGCTTGCTGTCATTCGCCGCATTCGCGAGCGCCGCTTGCGAAAATAAAAATGGCAGGCCCATGCGCCGCGCGACATTCAGGCCCATGCCGCCTACCGCGCCGCGCAGCAACTGGCGGCGGCTCAACATCGGATCGTATGCGTTCATAGAGTCATCCTTGGGCGCGGTGTGCGCTCTACAGGTAAGTACGGCGATTTCAACCGAGCTGATATTCGGGCAGGCTCATGATCAGATGCACGAGTACGCGCAGGGGATCTTCCAGATAGGTTTCCGATCCGGCGAGCCGGTCGCTGCCGATTTCTTTGGCGAGGAAGCCCGACAGGCGCTCGCGGGTCTGCGCATCGAGCGAGACGCTCATCAGACGATGCGCTAAATAATCGACAACGTCGCCGGTTGTCTTACAGCCGGCTGCGGTCACCATCTCCGTCAAGTCGATCTGCACGGCGGTGCGCGGAATCGGCTTGACGCGCTCGATCGCCATCTGCCAGCCGCGGTAGCTGGCGAAGCGCGTATTAAAATCTTCGTCGCGATCGGCCATCATGTTCGACATCGCCATGCCGCCTTGATCGTCTTTGCCCACCGGCTTGGTTGCACTCGAAATATCGTAGCCGGCGCGAATGCGTTCGTGCACGGCACGAATTTCATCCCCGGTACCATAGATCGGATAGCGATCGCCGGGAATGAAGTTCACGTCGGGAAACACGACGTCCTGCGCGAAATTGCCGCGTTCGATGAGCAGGCCAGGGGTGACCCAGCTCTTGCCCTGCGCCCATCCCGCGACGGTCGGCGGATGGAACAGATGCTGGCCGAGTTCGGCGGTTACATCGTTGAAATCAGGTACGCCGGGCAACTCGCGAACGCCGAGTTTCTTGTACGTCGACACCACCAGCTCCACCGGCCCTTTGATGTGCGCGCCTACGCTTTCCGGGCTGTAGAAATCCTTCGACAAAAACATCGTTTGCAGGAACGGTGCGATTTCGTAATTGTTATCGCGCAAGACTGCACCGAGCTGCTTGCGCATTGCCGGCGTCACGTCTTCGCGTACGAAGAAGCGATAGATCTTCGCCGCAAGAAATTCGGCGGTGACAGGTTGCTTGAGAATGATATCGATGACCGCGACGCCGTCGTAGTTGCCGCTGTTGTTCAGAACGTTTTTAACGCCGTCATCGTGGCGTTCCGGCAGGATTTGAAACGTCAGATCGCGATAATCCCAGCCGGTGAATGCGCGCGCGGCTTCGCGGATGTCGGTTTCCGTATAGTTGCCCACGCCCATGGTGAACAGCTCCATGATCTCGCGTGCGAAGTTCTCGTTGGGCGCGCCCTTTACGTTATTCGCGGCGTCGAGAAACGCGAGCATCGCCGGATCTTGCGCGACGCCGATCATCAGATCGCGGAAGTTGCCGGTGCCCTTGGTCTGAAACAGCTCGAGTTGCTGCAACAGCTTGCGGTAGTCGCGAACTTTGTCTTCGTTGTTGGCGAAGTGGCCGTGCCAGAACAACGCCATCTTCTCTTCCAGCGGGTGCTGCGTGGTCAGCATGCGGTTGCCCCACCAGTAGGAAACGCGGTCGGTTTCCAGACGGCTTGCGCGCAGCCAGTAGAAAAATTTGTTCACCACCGGCTGCATGCGGCGATTGCCGGTGGTTTTCACTTTGACGCCGAGTGCTTCGCCCTGCGTCTTTGCCTGATCGGTCGTCGCCGGGCGGCTGACTGGAAACGGGTCGAGGCCTGGATCGAATATGCCGGAATGATCGAACGGCTTGAGCGCGCTGTTATCGACGGTCTGGAAGTAGACCAAGCGCCCCACCGCCTGCTGCGGCGTCATCGCGGCGAAGGCGGCGATTTGTTCCGGCGTGCCGCCGAAGCCGGCGCGCTCCAGTAAATGTGCGGCGCGATCTGCATTCCAGTCTTTGGCATCGATTGCCGTCAGATCGTTGGCCCATGCAGAAGGGGGCACGGGCTCGTCTGCTGCGTATGCAGGGACGCCTGCAAAAGCGAGGCATACGAGGCTTGAGAGCGCGATCGAAAGGTTGAGTTGACGCAGCGCTTTCATAACGCCCATCTCCATAATGACTACTAAAAAGGGTCCGGCATGGTTCGCGACGAATACCGGTCGCGAGCGTCACGCGATATAGAACGGCAGCGGTGGCACGAAGGAGCAAGAATTTTATCGCTTGGAGTGGACTGGACAGTAACAGGTCCATGGCGTGGCAGGAATACGGAAATTCTTGATTTCCGTACTGCAAATCTGATTAAGTCGCTAGCGCGCGATGCAAGAGCAAGAGATTCGGGGCAGGAGATTCGAGGGTGAGGGATTCAGGATTAAGTAGAGAACGGCACCAGCGCAACGCCCTCGGCTATTCAACCGCATCCAGCGGCATAGCCGCGCCACGCTGCAGGCGGTTGTGTACCTCCCAGGCTTTCTCGGGGTCGAGCTGTTCGAAGTACTGCACATCGCCCGAGACCAGCGCGGCCAGGGCGATGCCGTCACGGTACAGCACGCGATTACCGTAGAGCGCGGGGATCTTGTTGCCGGGCAGCACGATGCCGGCCAGATTAAGCGGGTCGGCGCCGCTCAGCACCGTCATCTGCGTCGAACGGTCTGCCTTGCGCACGCTGCGCAACGCCGTGATCGCTTCAGGCAACGCGAACTGTTCACCCGAGAAGCCGGCGACGAAGCGGCCGCCGCGAATGTCTCCGCGTGCTTCCAATCGTCGATACGCCATCAGCAGCTCGCGCCACGGCGGCAGCCATTCCGCTTCGCGCGCCAACAGGCGCCAGAACACGACCCCATAGCGCCGCAGCAGCGCGCGGGCAATCTGCTCGACCAGCTCGCGCGGGAACGCACTGCCCGGACTGGGCTTGGCTTCCGGCGCTTGCCGCCGGATGATCGCCCAGCGTCCGGCATCTTCCACCCCCATCGACGCGCTGCGACGGCGGCGCGCGCCGGACAATGGTTTGCGTTTGTCGGATGGCAGCAGCAATGCGCGCAGGCCGCTGAAGCCGTCCGAATTGACCAGCCCCATCGCGACCAGCTCGCCCAGCGCTTCTTCGATGAACGTACGCGGCAAATCCAAGCGCTGCACGATATCGTCGAAGAACGAAGCACCGTTCGCCGCAAGATCGTCCGCAACGGTTTTGGCGCGCGAGGATAACCCGAGTCCCTGCACGTCGGCGGGCTTTACCAGCGCGGTCCACAGCGGCAGATTCTTGCGGGTCAGCAGGGTGACCGGCGTGCTGCGTATCGGGCTCATGCCGCTGCTACGATTGGGATTGGGTTTCGGTGCTTCCAAGCGCGTCCAGGTGACGCGTCCGGCCAGGCAAAGATCGTCCAGCCACGCGGGTTCGTAGCCGGACACGCGCGCCGGCAGGATCTCCGTTTCCCACGCCCCCGCCGCAGCCTCGAAGCCTTCCAGCTGCGACACGATCGCAGCGACGGCGTCGGGACCTTCCATGCGCTGATCGGGCAACAGATGCTGCCACTGCAATAGAAACCGCATGAAATCGGCAGCGCCCACCGGCTCGATTTCCTGTCGCAGCCGTTTGACCGTGTAGCGGTTGATGCGCGCGAGCAGCCGACGTTCACACCATTCAATTGGCGTTGGGATGATCACGGCTGGGGCGTGGATGACACCGGCCGGCAGGCTGGCCGATTCGTCGATTCGAGCCGCGTCGATCTGAGCCGCGTCGATCTGAGCCGGGTCGTTGTGATCTGGGTCGCTGTGATCCGGGTCGTTGTGATGATCTGGGTCGGTGTGAGCTTGGTCGATCTGCGTGCTGCCAAGTTGTGCGGGCTCCGCAACGGCCGAAGTGTAGTGGCCGCGCATTACAAACCCTTCGACTTCCAACGCGACCAGCGCATGATCGACATCGCTCGTTGCTACACCGATGGCCGACGCCAGTGCCGCAACGGTGGTTGGTCCTACGCCCTCCAAGCGGCCGCGCACGATCTCGACCAATGCCTGTTCGCGCGTCGGCGATTTGCTGTCTTGCGCGTGCGTCGACGGCGCAGCGCTCGCCGGCAGTACTTTCGCAGCCGGGTGAACCGCGAGCACCTCGGTGAGTCGATCCACCGCCACCCACATGGCATGATCTTCGGTGTCATCGCGCATGACCTGTGCTGCGCGCCGCTCAGCCACCAGCTCGCTCAGCAGTCCACGCCAGCCGGACTCACGCTCGACTTCGGCGGCTGTCACCAAGCCGAGCCAACTCAAGGCATCGTGCAGCTCGTCACGATTGTCGGCTTGCGGCCAGGCTTCTTGGCGCACCCGCTCGATCGCTTCCGGATCGAGGCGACCGATATCGGCTGCGCTTTCCGGATCGAGCCAGCGCCGGCCCACCACGGCCTGCGTGCGCCTTTCTTCGAGCGGCGCATCGTCTAAAAAGGCGTACGGCCGCGCTGCCAGGACTTCGAGTGCGAACGGCGAGGGGATCACTACGTCGCGCGGGGTCACGCGCACCTCGCCGCTTTCCATGCGGCTCAGCAGGCGCTCCAGGCCTTCGATGTCCATTGCCTGATGCAGGCAATCCGAGATGGTCTGCTCGACCAGCGGGTGATCGGGAATCTCGCGATCGCCGACGACATTTTCCTGACAGGCGAGCTGATCGGGAAAAATTGCGGCAATCAGATCTTCGGCGGCCATACGCTGCAGTTGCGGCGGCACCTTGTTGCCGCCTCTGAAGCGCAGCAGCGCCAGCGCGATCGACGCATTCCAGCGCCAGCGCGTCATGAACATCGGCGCATCGAGCAGCGCCTGTTTCAACAACTCGCGCACGCTGTTGTGATGCAGGTAGCGCGTGACATCTTCGAGCGGGAAACTGTGCGTCGTCGTCAGCGAAAGAATGATCGCTTCTTCGGTGGCTGCCGCTTGCAGCTCGAAGTTGAATTTGCGGCAGAAGCGCTTGCGCAAGGCTAATCCCCAGGCGCGATTGATGCGGCTGCCGTACGGTGAATGAATGACGAGCTGGGTGCCGCCGGTCTCATCGAAGAACCGTTCGAACACGATGTCGCGCTGGGTGGGCAACAGACCTAGCGCCGCCTTCGCCGCAGCGAAATAATCGAGCACCTGTTTCGCCGCTTCTTCCGGCACACCGGTCTGGTCGGTCATGTAGCGCAGCGCCGCCGCAGGATTCGGCAAGCGCGCTTCGACTTCTTCACGCAGACGTGACACCGCAGCGGAGACTTCGTCGGAACGCGCGGGCGCCTCGCCCAGCCAGAACGGAATCGAGGGTGGCATACCCTGGCCGTCTTCCACGCGCACGCGGCCCGCTTCCACACGCAGGATTCGATACGACGTATTGCCGAGCTGGAAGACGTCGCCCTGCATGCTTTCCACCGCGAAGTCTTCGTTCACGGTGCCGATGATTTGCTCTTCCGGCGAGAGCACGACGTTGTAGTCGGCCGTGTCCGGAATCGTGCCGCCGCAGGTAATTGCGGTCAGCCGCAGACCCGGCTTCGGGCGCAGCTTCTTGTTCACCGCATCGCGATGAAGCACGGCGTGACTGCGACCGCGTCGCGTAGTGAAGCCTTCTGCCAACATTTCCAGGATCGAGTCGTAACGCTCGCGCGTGAGGTCGCGATACGGCCACGCCTGCGTCACCAGCGCAAACAGCTCGTCCTCGTCGCATTCGCCGCACGCAACTTCCGCCGCGATCTGCTGCGCGAGAACGTCAAGCGGCTGCATGGGAAAGTGCAGGCGGTCCAATTCGCCGCGGCGGATCGAATCGAGCAGGGCGACGCATTCCACCAGATCGTCCCGCGACACCGGGAATAAGCGGCCCTTCGGCAGACCGCCGACAGCGTGACCCGAGCGACCCACGCGTTGCAGCAACGCCGAAATGGCTCGCGGCGTTGCGATCTGACAGACGAGGTCGACGTGGCCGATGTCGATACCGAGCTCGAGCGATGATGTCGCAACCAGCGCTTTGAGCTCGCCACGCTTGAGCTTTTGCTCGGCGTTGAGCCGTTGCTCGCGTGCCATGCTGCCGTGGTGCGAAGTCACCTGATCTTTGCCCAGGCGATCGGTCAGCGCACGCGCGAGCCGCTCGGCCATGCGGCGCGTATTGACGAATACCAGAGTCGACTTGTGCTCTTCGATCAGCCGCACAAGTTGCTCGTAGACCTGTTCCCACACCTCGCCGGACATCACGGTTTCCAGTGGCGACTCGGGAACGGAGATGGCAAGATCGCGCTGGCGGATGTGACCGGTATCGACAATGGTGCAGGCAGGCGGCGTGGGCGTTGCATCGGGATCGAACAGGTCCTTGGCGGGGCGGCCACCGCGGCCGACCAAAAATTGCGCCATCTCTTCGATCGGCTTTTGTGTCGCCGAAAGACCGATGCGGGTGAGACGGTTGCCGGTAATCTGCTCCAGCCGCTCGAGACACAACGATAGATGCGCCCCGCGCTTGTTCGGCGCAAGCGCATGGATTTCGTCGACGATAACCGTGCGGACGCTCGCCAAAATCTTGCGGCCGGATTCGCTGGTGAGCAGGATGTAGAGCGATTCCGGCGTGGTGACCAGAATCTGCGGCGGCTTGCGGCGCATGCGATCGCGGTCGGTTTGCGGCGTGTCGCCGGTGCGCACCAGTGTGCGGATTTCGACCTCGGGAAAGTTGAGCGCCGCCAGCTCTTCGCGAATGCCCGCGAGCGGCTGCTCGAGATTTTTCTGAATGTCATTGGACAGCGCCTTCAGCGGCGAGATGTAGAGCACCTGCGTCTCGTCGGGCAACTGATGGCGCACGCCCTGGCGCACCAATCCATCGATGGCGGCGAGAAAGGCAGCGAGCGTTTTGCCTGACCCGGTCGGGGCGGCGATGAGCACGTGCTGGTCGGACTGAATCGCCGGCCACGCGCGGACCTGCGGCTCAGTCGGAGCGGAATAGGTCCGGCGAAACCAGTTGGCAACCGCGGGATGAAAATTATCGAGTACGTCCATAGGATCTAGTTTGGCATCGAACCGGCTCATCCGATGAGCCACGACCTGCGACGCGCTCAGCGCGACTTTGACATCTAACCGGCCGGATCAGGCGTTCAGGGACACCGGTCAGGGCTGCGCGACGACCAGCGGAACGAACATTTCGTTGTGTGTCACACCGCCATGCACACCGATGTGACGGTAGCGCTTTTCGCCCAGCAGCCAATCCTTGATCATCCAGTTGTCCTGCATGACCAGGGTGTAATCGCCGATGCGCTCGCGCAGTTTTGGATGGACGCCGGCATCGCTTGGTCCGAACCAACCCGCATCGACGAGATCGCCGCTGCGGTGAAGCCAGGCGCGGTCGTGCAATTCCGACGTCACGTAGTCCTCGAACATCTTCTCCGTGCCGGGACGGACATAGCAGTACGCCGCCCGACGTTCACCGCACAGCGGCAGGCGCAGACACGCTTCGAGCCGCGGATGGTTCGCGACTTCGATTATGCGATCGCGCGGCGAGTCGATGAACCCGTGATCGGCGCATACCAGCACCGTTGCGTCGAGCCCGCGTGCGGCCGACAGAAAGCCGGCAAACGCGTCATCAAAGCGCCTCAGCAACTGCATCGGCGCGCGGCTGGCGATGCCTTCCGAGTGCGCGAGCGAGTCGAAATCAGCAAAGTAGGCGTAGATATAACAGCGGTCCACGCTGCTGCGCAGGCATTCGAGCGTCGAGCTGAACAGGTGCTCGAGAGACGCGCAACCGCGACGCTGCGCGCCTTTGGTATATGCGCGGTTGTATTCGGAATTCAAGATGCGGTCCGGGCCGATAGCAAAGGATGGAATCGGCAGGCCCGCGAAAAACGATTGTTGATCGAAAAACTGCGCAGGATCGAGCCCGAGCGCTGTCAGCGGCTGGCCCGTCTGACGCCGTTTCAGCGTCAAAATGGCGCCGGTGGTGGCAAGCTGCGGGAACCACATGTGCCAGCCGGTCGAGCCATGCTGAATCGGCGCACGCCCGGTCAAGAACGTCGTAATGGCAGTTGCTGTCGTAGAAGGGAAGACCGAGGTCAGCGAGCCGCGCACGAATTGCCGGAGAGCGCTGCCGGCGGACTGGGACATCAGATAATCGAAGCCCAGTCCGTCGACGACGAGCAGCACCACTTTGCTGCGCCGAGCCAGCATCTGCTGCACGTCTGCCAGCGCGCGCATCGGCGCTGCCGGCAAGTCGGCCCGCCCGAGTGCCTGGGCAATGCTGCTCATCAGGTTGACGATGCTGTCACCCGAATAGTCCGGCTGGCAAGGTGCCGTTAAGATTTGTGTCGCAGGCTCGGGAATCATCGCGGCTTGTGTGCGCGTTGCAGAGCGCGATATGGCCGCCGGGCGGTTACCCGTGTTGACAGCGGCGCGAAGCCGCGAACGATGACGAGATGACGGACAGAGACATTTACGAGCCGCAGCGGCGACGGATGATCGACGAGATCGTGGCCGATCTCAGCATGCTGGAAGCCCGCGTGGGTCGCGCTCGCTTCTCCCAGCGCGTGCTGGACAGCATGGCGCGCGTTCCGCGTCATCGCTTCGTGCCGGTCGAGATGCAGGCTTTGGCTTATCTCAATACGCCGTTGCCGATCAGCCATGGCAAGACGATCTCGCAGCCCTTCATCGTCGCGCTGATGACCGATCTGCTCGAGGTGAACGAGACCGATGTCGTGCTGGAAATCGGTACCGGATTTGGCTATCAAACCGCGATCCTTTCCGAGCTGGCGGCTCAGGTGTATAGCGTGGAGATCATCGAGGAAATCGCGCAAGAAGGAAAATCGCGGCTCGGCGAGCTGGGTTACCGGAACATAGCATTTCGCACCGGTAACGGTGCGCTCGGCTGGGGGCAC
>JBBRGM010000118.1:0-10839 GCA_038240725.1 Burkholderiales bacterium
CGGGACCTTCACTGCCGAGGAGCACGAGCACACGCCAAAGCAGCAAGCCGACCGCGACCAGTCCGATCAGCACGCAGGCATCGTAGACCGCTCGGTGCATCAGCAAACGGCGACGCACTCGGCCCAGCGCATGCAGAATAATTTCCTGGTTCGACATGGATCGATTGTAGCCTACCGGGTGCGCGCGATGGTTCGTCGCGAATTGCATCGCTGTTTTTGTGCCCGCTGATCGAGCCTTCGGCGCAAACCGGTTCGTTGTTTCGGCGCAAGCCCCTGCGCAATGGGCGCAGAGCAATTCGGGCGTTTCAGCGCATGGCAATCCGGCGTTTCAGCCCAAACCAACCCGGCGTTCCAGCGCAAATCGAATGGTGCGGTAACATGCGCAGCACCGAACAATTAACGCGCGACGGCAACGCGACCAGACGGTCGCATCGCCCGCCTCAACGCAAAGCGGACGTCTCATGCGATCGTTGGTTTGCTCGAGCCTGGTGAGTTTGCTGCTGTGGGCCTGTGCGGGAAACGCGGCGCAAGCGGACGCAATCGATCGCCCGCATATTCTCTACATCACCGTAGACGACCTCGGCTGGAAGGACATCGGCTATCACGGCAGCACGGTACAGACGCCGACGCTCGATGCGCTTGCGGCGTCGGGCGCGCGGCTCGAGCAGTTCTACGTGCAGCCGTTCTCGTCGCAGACGCGTGCCGCCGCGATGACCGGCCGCTATCCGATGCGCTACGGCTTGCAGACGATGCAGGTGCAATGGTTCAACCGTTTCGGACTGGCGACCGACGAGCGCCTGCTGCCGCGCGCCCTGCAGGAAGCCGGCTATCGCACCGCGCTGATCGGCAAATGGCAACTCGGGCAGGGCAGTAAAGAATCGCTGCCGACGGCCCGCGGTTTCGACTACTTCTATGGCCATCTGAGCGGCGAGATAGACTACTTTCGCAAGACCAATCCGGGTGCGCATCTCGATTGGCACCGCGACGACAAGCTCGTGAAGGAATCCGGTTATGTCACCAGTCTCCTGGGCAAAGACGCGGTGCGCTGGGTCCACAAACAAGATGCCGCCAAACCGCTGTTCGTCTGGCTGGCATTCGCAGCGCCGCAGTCGCCGCTGCAGGCGCCCGCGCAATTCCTCGAGCGCTACCCGGATATCAAAGATCCGCATTTGCGCGCTTACCGGGCGATGATCAGCGCCGTCGACTCAGCGGTTGCCGAGGTGATGGCCGAGCTGGAAAGCCGCAACATGACGAAGAACACGCTAATCGTGTTTCACAGCACCACCGGGGGTGCTGTGAATCGCAAGTACGCAGCCGGCGATGGCGACAGTCATTTCAGCGTCGCCGACAACGGACCCTACCGCGGCGGCAAGGGCGGTTTGTACGAAGGCGCACTGCGCGCCGCGGCGTTCGCGACGTGGCCGGACAAGATCACGCCCGCGATTGTCGGCGAGCCGATCCACGCAGTCGATCTGTTTCCGACGATTCTGAATCTGGCGCATGGGAAGCTCGAGCAGCCGAAGCCGCTGGACGGGGTAGACGTCTGGTCGACGATCAGCGAAGGCAAGCCCAGTCCGCGCCGTGAGGTGCTGCTCAACGTCGAGGACTTCGGCGGCGCCATTCGCATCGGCGACTGGAAGCTGATCCGTTCGGCAAGCTTGCCGAGCCGCACGGAGCTATACAACTTGCGTGCAGATCCGTCCGAGGAAGACAATCAAGCCGACCGCGATCCCGAGCGCGCGCAATCGATGCTCAAGCGCCTGAGCGATTTCGCATGGGAGATGACGCCCAGCAAATATCTGGAAGAGCTGGCCGAGCCGCATAAAATCGCTATGCCGATATACTGGGGTGAAAACCCAGCCCGGCCGTAGCCCGGGCCGGCGTGACCGTGGTGAAACAGCGACGCCAAGTGAGAGGTTGCGCGTCGTGAAGCTACGCGCTGGCGCGCGGATCATGCGGTCCGAACGCCTTCGCAACCTAGCCTGAAACGTGATAAATCCGGCGACGCCCGGCACGTTCGAGGTATGAGCGCTTAATCGATACGAGGAGTCGAAGGATGTCTTGGTTGGATATCGCGATGGCCGGTGGTGCAGTGCTTCTGGTAGTCCTGATCGTCATGCGGAAAAAAACGCGCTGAACTAACGCGCGAAGCACGCTCAGTTCAAGATCCGCAACGCCGCGAAGAAGCCAAAGCGGCGTTTTCCAATTGGCGCGACAGATGTAGCCGCGCCAGACTTTCGTACCGCAATCATTTGTTCTTCTTCCCGTCGCTGCCGGCGAAATCCGCCAATGGCATCGCTCGCGCTACTTTATCGGCCGATCGTCCGCTGCGGTACCGGTGAACGAAATCACCTCGCGCACCATCACGATCATCGCGCGGCCGCCGCGCATCTCAACGCTGACGCGGGAACGCGTAGTCCCCACCATAGTTTGACCACGGATCAATACGCTGCCGCGCAAGCTGGAGACCGCCTCGGCGTGCTCGGCACCAGGCGAGAGCGTCACGTCGAGCTGATCGCGCTGATAACTATATTCGCCCGCCTTGAATGCTTCCTTCAGGTAGGCCGTGTATTCGTCTTTGTTGAAGCGCTTGGTCTGCACGCCTTCCGGGAAGCGGTACTCCGCTTCGATAACGGCGTCGGGCGACAGCAAACTTGCGATCGCTTTCGCGTCCCGCCGCGCGAATCCCGCGTCAAGCATATCGGCCAGATCGCGCGCCTGCGTTTCAGTGAGCTTGCGCGACATCGGGACGGATGGCGTGTCGGGAGACGGCGTCGGGTAAGCCGGCGCCGGAGCTGATGGGCTGCGGTCGATTTCGGTCCGCTTGCACGGCGCATCGCGCAAAATCACACGGCCGTCGGCATTTTCGCAGGTATGAATCGTCTCGATCGCCGCGCAGGAGAGCGCTGCGACACAGCCCAGCAGCGACGCGAGCGCGCGGTAGCGAAATGCCAGCCGGCCTGTACGCGCATATCGCAGGTTAAGCGGCCGACGATCCGCTACGGTCCCTGCCGGCGGCACTGCGCCGGTGTCAGCCACGCAGAAAATCGAAGTCGCAGCCAAGATCCGCCTGCGTTACGTGCTGCGAATACAGCCAGGCGTAACCACGCCCGGGTGCGCCCGGCAATTTCAGTTGCGCGCGCCGCCGCTCGAGCTCTGCATCCGTTACCTGTAACTGCAGCCTGCGATGCTGCACTGAGATTTCAATGCGGTCGCCCGATTGCACGAGCGCGAGCGGTCCGCCCGATGCGGCGTCCGGCGTGACATGCAGCACCACGGTCCCGAACGCGGTGCCGCTCATGCGCGCGTCGGAAATGCGCACCATGTCTTTCACCCCGGCCTGCGCGAGCTTGCGTGGAATCGGCAGATAGCCGGCTTCCGGCATGCCCGACTCACTGCGTGGTCCGGCGTTTTTCAAGACCAGGAAATCGTCGCGCGTAACATCGAGCTCCGGATCGTCGATACGTCGCGACAAATCTTCCAGGGATTCGAATACGACCGCGCGGCCGATACGTTCGAACAAATTGGCATCGGCTGCCGATCGCTTCAGGATCGCACCGCCCGGCGCCAGATTTCCAAACAGCGCAACCAGCCCGCCGACCGGCGAGATCGGATCGTGCAGCGTGCGCACCACATTGCGATCGACGAACCGCGGCGCTTCCTGCAGCCGCTCGCCGAGCGTTTGTCCGCTAACGGTCATGCAGTCCAGATGCAGCAAGTCGCGCAGCTCCCACAACACGGTGCGCAGGCCGCCCGCCGCGTGCAGATCCTGCAAATAATATTCGCCGGTCGGTTTCAAATCCAGCAGCACCGGTGTTTCCTCGGATATTCGATTCAGGTGGTCGAGCGCAATCGGAATCCCGCGCCGGCCCGCGATCGCAGTCAGATGCAAAATCGCGTTGGTCGAGCCGCCGATCGCGAGCAAAACGCGCAGCGCATTCTCCACGGATCTCGGCGTGATCACTTCACTCGGACGCGGACCGCCGGACAACGCCATCGCCATCGCACGCGCACCGCTCGCTTCCGCCATGCGCAATCGATCGGCATGGACCGCGGGAATCGCGGCGCTGTCCGGCAACGACATGCCTAGTGCCTCGGCGAGGCAGGCCATAGTGCTCGCCGTTCCCATCACGGCGCAGGTTCCCGCGGTGGTTGCAAGGTTGCCTTCGATCTGCCCAATTTCGTCCTGATCGATCGAACCTGCACGATACTTTTGCCAGAAGCGACGGCAGTCGGTGCACGCCCCGAGCCGCTCGCCATGAAACGGCATCGCCAGCATCGGTCCGGTCACCAGTTGAATCGCCGGCACGTCGGCGGATGCAGCGCCCATCAATTGCGCCGGCACGGTTTTGTCGCAACCGCCGATCAGCACACAGGCATCCATCGGCTGCGCGCGGACCATTTCTTCCACATCCATCGCCATCAGGTTGCGAAACATGAGACTGGTGGGACTCAAAAACACCTCGCCCAGCGAGATGGTGGGGAAATCGACCGGCAGACCGCCTGCGGCGAGCACGCCGCGCTTCACCGCCTCGACCAGCTCGGGCATCGTGCGGTGGCAGTTGTTGAAGCCGCTGCCCGACTGCGCGATGCCGACGATCGGACGATCCAGCATATCGAGCGAATAGCCCATCGAACGCGCGAAAGATCGGCGCAAATAGATCGCGAAGTCCGGGTCGCCGTAGTTGGTCAGGTTGCGGCGCAGGCCATGCTGTTTCGTGTTTGCCATGACGGAAACTGTAACTCAGAAGTTGAGAGATTCAGAGCAATGAAAAAAATGTTGAACTCGTACTGCGGCGCGTCGTCTGCGCCGCACACGCGGTTGCCGTGCACCGTGCATGATCCCCGAGGCGCTCGCGCAGCGCGAATTATTTGTTCCAATTGATCTCGTGCGCCGTCGCGGGACCGATGACGACATGCTCGAGATCGGCGGGCATTTGCGCATCGTTCATCGTCACCGGCACGCGCCCGCCCATGATCTCGGCGAAGGTTTGCGGCAGCAGCGGCTGGCGATAGGGTTCGGCATAGCCATTCGGGAACAGCGGCTGATTGGTGCCTGGATCGTACTTGTCGGTGGCGCCTACGGTATGCAGCATCTCGTGGGCGATAATTACGTTGTTCTGCGCCGCCTGATCGTCGGAGGCAAACGCATGTACCACACCGATGAGTCCCTTCTGCAGTCCAAGCGAGTGTTCCACGCTGGTCACGTTATCGGGATTGTAGTAGAGCACGATCATCCGCACGTCGGGCTTGGGGCCGGTGTACTCCGCGTTCACCCAGGCCCAGTAGCGCATCTGCAGGCTCCACAAGATGATCTGTACCGGATTGCCGCCGAACGGCGGGCGCGGCGGGATACGATAAATCTCGGGAGCAAGCGACAGCTCGACCGGCGTGCTCAAGCTCAATTTGTAACGGGCGCCCTGCTCCTGCATAAACGCATCGATTGGCCGGAACGTATTCGGCTGCAAGCGTTGAATGTACTCAGCGGTGCCCGGACTGCCATCGCCGTTAATCGGGAAAACCGTCACCCGCAATGGCCGCTCCCATGCGGTCGTGCGCAGCTTGGTCAGCCAGGCGCCGCCGCCGACCACGACGAGAACGATCAGCAAAATGACGATGCGGATTAGGCGAAACATTTCTGTCTTAGGGATAGGGGCTAGGGGCTTGGGGCTAGGGTGCGATCGAGGTGCGCGTGATACGAGGCGAAGATTGGCGAAGTGCTACAGCGACGGCTCATTCGTACACGACGTCGGTCGCATCTCAACTGGCGTCGCGACCACGCGCCGGGATACTCAGGAACGCGAAGAGAGAATTCGAGTGCGCTGGCGACGACGCTACACCCGCTCGACGATGGTTGCGGTGGCTTGGCCGTGGCCGATGCACATCACCTGCAGTCCGAACTGGCCGTCGGTTGCCTGCAATCCGGCCAGCATCTTCGCCATCAGCGCACCGCCCGTGGCACCCAGCGGGTGACCGTGTGCGATGGCGCCGCCCCATGGATTGACCTTCGCGAGATCGGCGTTCATCTCCTGCGCCCAACTCAACACCACACTTGCGAACGCTTCGTTGATTTCGATCCAGTCGAGATCGGCCATGGTGAGACCGGCTTTTTTCAGCGCCAGCTGCGTCGCCGGAATGACGCCGGTAAGCTGCATGGTCGGATCGGAGCCGACAACGACGCGCGCGCGAAAACGCGCAATCGGCGTAAAGCCATCGGCTTTCGCGATATCGGCGTTGGCAACCAGCACGGCAGAGGCGCCATCGGAGAGCTGACTCGAATTTGCCGCTGTGATAACGCCGCGATCGGGCGCACGAAACGCCGGCTTCAGGCTCGCCATCTTCTGCTCATCGATCACACCGCGGACGCCTTCGTCGTGCGACAGCGTCATCGTCTTTGCATCGGGAGCGACGCCTTCAACCGGCAGGATCTCGCGATTGAATCCCTGCTGCTGCGCTCGATGCGCTTTGCGGTGACTGTGCCGGGCAAACTCATCCAGGCTCTGACGCGACAGATGCCAATGTTCCGCGACGCGCTCCGCACTTTCGCCTTGATGAATCAGATCGTGCTGCTCGAACAATGCGGGATTCAGCACTTCGAAGCCGTTGATGCCTTCCCGTCCCAGACTGATGTCGAGAAACATCGGGACGCGCGACATGCTTTCTACACCGGACGCGATGACGTAGTTCATGTCGCCCGCTGCGATGGCTTGCGCCGCGAAATGCACGGCCTGCTGGCTCGACCCGCACATGCGGTTGAGCGACACGCCGGGAATCTTCACCGGAAAACCTGCGAGCAGGATGGCCAGCCGGGCAGGATTCGCGGCTTGCTCGCCTGCGAGCGTGACGGTGCCGTCGATCACATCGTCAATGCACTCGGGGTCGACACCGGCGCGCTCGACCAATCCCTTCAACGCATGCGCCAGAAGCGCATCGGGACGCGCTTCGCGCAACGCGCCGCCGCGTTTGCCGAACGGCGTACGCAGCGCTTCGAGAATTACGGCTTCCGGCATTGCTCGACTCCCGATTGAGACAACCCGATGCGCCGGATGTCAGATAACTGGATGTTCAGATAATCGCACAGACCCGCCTCGCGCGCGAAGCTTAGGTGGCACCAAGCGAAAGCAGATTCGGACCCGCCGCGCCGAGGTCATTACGCAACGGTCATTGCGCGACGGTCATTACGCGGGTCATTTCGCGACGATCATTACGGGACGCTTGCACGACTGAGCCGGCGCGTGCCCATCATCGCCGCTCAAGCCTTGCTCAATTCGCGCGCGATGATGTTGCGCTGAATCTCGCTGGTGCCTTCGTAGATCTGCAGGACCTTCGCATCGCGAAATAATTTCTCCACCGGATATTCGATGCTGTATCCCATGCCGCCGAAGATCTGCACCGTTTCGCCCGCCGCCCACATCGCATTGTCGGCGGTGAAGGTCTTGGCATACGCGGCCTGCAACGTATTGCTGCGGCCCGAATCGTGCAGCCAGGCTGCCTGCTGCACGAGCAGGCGCCCGGCTTCCAGGCGCAACGCGATATCGGCGATCTTGTGACCGATGGCCTGATGCTCGATGATCGCGCGTCCCATCGTGTGTCGCGTCTTGGCGAACTCGAGCGATTCATCCAGACAGCGCTGCATCAGTCCGACGCCGAGCGCGGCAATCATCGGACGCGACCGATCGAACACTCGCATCGCGATCAGAAATCCATCGCCTTCCGCGCCGATGCGCGCGCTGTCCGGGACCGCTACATCCTGCATGAATACTTCTGCGGCGGGGCCCGCGCGCTGCCCCATCTTGCCGAGCGGCCTGCCGACGCTCAGTCCTGCGGTATCGCGCTCGACCAGAAACGCACTGATGCCGCGATGCCCGGCGTCCGGGTCGGTCTTGGCGAAGATGACGAACATGTCCGCGAGCGGCGCATTCGAGATCCAGATTTTGCTGCCGTTCAACACGTAGCGACCGCCGCGCTTCTCCGCGCGCGTTTTGATGGCGGCCACGTCAGAACCCGCGCTCGGCTCCGTCAACGCGTAGGCACCGAACTGGCCCGCGAGCAGCCGGCTGAACACTTGCGTTTTTTGCTCCTGCGATCCGCTGACTTGGAACACGTCGCCGAAGATAGTGTTGAGGCCGAATGCACCGGCAATTCCCGTGCATGCCCAGCCGAGCTCTTCGGTCACCAGTGCGAGCTCGAGAATGCCCCAACCGCTGCCGCCGAATTCGCGCGGGACAGTCATGTTAACCAATCCCAGCTTGCTCGCCGCCTCGTACAGCTGCTTCGGAAATGTCGCGTCCCGATCGCATTGCGCCGCGGCCGGCTGCAGCTCGCGCCGCGCGAATGTATGTGCGGTCCGGCGCACGAGCTTCTGCTCTTCGGTTAACTCGAAGTTCATTCAGTCACCTCCACGCGGTGCGGTTGGCGCTGACGCGTTTGCGCGCAGTATGCACTCTAATTTTCTGACCATGTCCAGTCGCGATAGCGATCGCGCAGCGCAGTCTTCAAAAATTTCCCGGTCGACGTGCGCGGTATCGAGTCCGCGAAAATATAGGCATCGGGCAACATCCACTTCACGAACCGTTTGAGCAAATGCGTACGAATATCGAGCTCGCTCGCCTGCAGGCCGGGCCTCAGGACGATCACCGCGAGCGGCCGCTCCGACCACTTGGGATGCGGCACGGCAATCACCGCGGCCTCTTGTACGCTCGGGTGTCCCATGATCGCATTCTCGAGATCGACCGAGCTGATCCACTCGCCGCCCGACTTGATCAGATCCTTGGTGCGATCGGTGAGCTTGAGAATGCCCAGCGGCTCGATGCTGCCGACATCGCCGGTGCGCAGCCAGCCGTCCGCCGTGAAATTCTCCGGCGCCGGCTGGTGATAGTAGCTGTCGGTGATCCAGGGACCGTGCACCTGGATCTCGCCCACGGCTTTGCCATCCCATGCGGTTTCGCCGACATCATCAACCGCGCGAATATCCACCAGCGGCAGCGGATAACCCTGCTTCGCAAGCACGGCGAAACGCTCGTCATCGCTCAAGCCGCTCTGCAATCCGGTGATCTTCGATATCGTCGCGAGCGGCGAGGTTTCCGTCATGCCCCAGCCTTGAATGATCTGAATGCCGATGCGCGCGTATGCGCGGATCATCGCTTCCGGCACCGCCGATCCACCGACGGTCAAACGCAGGTTCGGACTGAACTTCCACTTGTCGGGCTCGTTCTCGATCATCTGAATCATCGGCAGCCAGATCGTCGGCACGCCGCATGAAATCGTAACCCGCTCGCTTTCCAGCAGCGGCAGCAGATCGCTCGGATGCAGATGCGGACCGGGAAACACCATCTTCATACCCAGCATTGCCGCGGTGTACGGTACGCCCCAGGCGTTGGCGTGAAACATCGGCACGATCGGCAGCATGACATCCGAGTTCGACATCGCCAGCGCGTCGGGCATTGCCTGCACCAGCGAATGCAGAATCTGCGAGCGATGCGAGTAGACGACACCTTTGGGCTTGCCGGTAGTGCCGGAGGTGTAGCACATCGCGCAGGGCTCGTTCTCATCCATTTCCGGATATTCGAAATCGCCGGTCGCGGTGGCGAGAAACGCTTCGTAGTCGTCAAATTCGTCCGGCACGCGCGCGCCGGTTAGCGGCACGACGATGATGCGTTCGAGATCGACCTGTGCGCGAAACTGTTCGAGCAGCGGCAGCAGCACATCGTCGACGATCAAAAAGCGATCGCCGGCGTGACTCGCGATGAAACCGATGTCATTCGGCGACAGGCGCAGGTTGAGCGTGTGCAGCACCCCGCCCGCGACGATGACGCCGAAGTACGCCTCGTAATGCGCGTAGTGATTCCACATCAAGGTCGCGACGCGATCGCCGCGCTGCATCCCTGCGCGCTGCAATGCTTCGGCAAGCCGGCGCGCGCGGCGGTGAAAGTCCGCGTAGGTATAGCGATGCAGCGATTTGTCCGGCATGCGCGAGACGATCTCTTGCGTGCCGAACAGCTTTCCCGCGCGCTCGAGAAAATGCGACAGGTTGAGCTGCACGCCCATCATCGTCGACTTCATCTACCCCTCCATCGCCGCGTCTAGGCGCGGTTGGATTTTCTCGAAGCTATCTAATCGGGCAGCCGGCTGAAGCGAATGGTGCTCTTCTCGATACCGCTTTCCACCACCGACAGCCCGCCCCCGGCAATCATCCATTCCAGCCGATGATCGCGATACTGCCGCTTGACTTGTCCGCCGGCGAGCATGCCTGCCAGATCGGGCGTCTTGGCGATAGTTTGCTTCATCTGGTCGATAACTTTGGCGACGCTCGGCCGCTCATTCACGCGCGTCAACCAGGCCGCCAGTTGCGATCCGGCCGGCGGCGTGTAGCCCGCGGCGGCAGAGCGATTGATGTAAGGCGCGCAGGCGAGATCGCCCCAGCCGAACGTATCGCCGTTGAACCACGTCTTGCCGCCGAGCTGACCGTTCAACCAGTGCTGCAACTGATCGATGTTGCTCTTGGCGTAGCCGACCAGCTTGTCGGCGAGCGCGCCGCTCGCGCGCTGAAAGCGCGTCACTTCCATGATGCCCCAGTTGTTCGGCTCGTAGAGCGAGTCCATCACGTCTTCGATCATGCGCACGCGCGCACGCTCCGCCGGTGTCTTCGGCAGCAGCGCCGGCGACGGCCATTTGTCTTCGAGGTATTCGAGAATAACTGTGGAGTCGAATACCTTGAAGTCGCCGTCGATCAACGCAGGCACTTCCGCACGCGGACTTGCATCGACGAACGCGCCGCTCGCGGTATTGTTCATCATGCCGTCGGGCGTCTTCACCTCGAACTCGAGCCCTTTTTCGTGC
>JBBRGM010000119.1:0-10743 GCA_038240725.1 Burkholderiales bacterium
GCTGGTTGTTGCCGATATTGAACAAGCGGTACGGCGCATTGCTCGTTGCGGGATCGGGCCGCGTCATGTCGACGGCGGCATCGGCGCGCGGCGCGCGGTCGAGCACACGCACTACCCCTTCTACGATGTCGTCGATGTAGGTGAAGTCGCGTTGCATGTCGCCGTTGTTGAAGACGTCGATAGGGCAGCCTTCGAAAATCGCGCGCGTGAAAATCGCAAGCGACATGTCCGGCCGTCCCCACGGCCCGTAGACCGTAAAAAAGCGCAGCCCGGTCGTCGGCACCCCGAACAAGTGACTGTAGGTGTGCGCCATCAGCTCGTTGCTCTTCTTGCTTGCCGCATACAGGCTCACCGGATGATCGGTGTTGTCGTGCACGCTGAACGGGAGCTTGCGATTAGCCCCGTAAACGCTTGACGTGCTGGCGAACACCAGATGATCGCAGCCGCGATGGCGACACCCTTCCAGCACGTTCAAGAAACCGGTGATGTTGCTGTTGATGTACGCGTGCGGATTCTTGACCGAGTGGCGCACGCCGGCCTGTGCGGCGAGATGGACGACGCGATCGCAGCGCTCCTTCGCGAACAGCGCGTCCACTGCGGCACCGTCGGCGATGTCCAGATGCCGGAAAGCGAATTTCGCATGCGCCGTCAGTTGTGCGAGGCGCGCGTGCTTGAGCGTCGGATCGTAGTAGTCGTTCAAATTATCGATCCCGACCACGTCATCGCCGCGAGCCAACAATCGCTGCGCCACGTGCATGCCGATAAAACCGGCGCAGCCCGTGACCAGGACCTTCATGTTGTTCGCGTCAGGCATGTATCACGTTGCGCTGGTTGACTTCAGCAATTCGAAGTTGCGATCACTGCGCCGCGACCGGGCGATGTCCGCAGAACTATCGGAAACGAGCGCTGCTCATCACACGGTGCGGTGACCTTGCAGAAGTCGCGACGCTGGCGGGGTTTGTCGGAACGAGCCCATCCCCGCGCGCGCAATCGTCGGGCGGCAATGCAATGCCGGCGTATTGTAGTCACATTGACTCGGCTTAGTCTGCGCAGCGTTGCCATTACAATGCGGCGATGCGCAGGATCTTGCTGGTCAAAACATCTTCGCTCGGGGACGTCGTGCACAACCTTCCGGTGGTCACCGATTTGCGCGCGCAATTTCCCGATGTCGAGATCGACTGGGCAGTCGAGCGCAGCCTTTCCGCGATTCCGAAGATGCATCCAGCGGTGTCTCAGGTTGTGCCGGTCGAGCCTCGCCGGTGGCGCCGCAGTCTGGCATCGCGCGCAACCTGGGACGAGATCGGGCAAATCCGCGACCAATTTCGCACCCGCGGCTATGACGCAGTGATCGACACGCAAGGCCTGGTAAAGAGCGCATTGATCGCTCGCCTGGCGCCCGGACGTCGCTATGGCCTCGACTGGCGCAGCTCGCGTGAGCCGCTGCGGCCGCTATACAACCAGACGTTCGCCGTGCCTTGGACCTCGCACGCGGTGGAGCGTAATCGGTCGCTGGCCGCACAGGCGCTGCAGTATGGGATCGACACGCCGGCCGACTATGGATTGGCAGTTGGCCAAGCTGCCGATACTCAATCTGATCTTTATGCAGTCTTGCTGCATTCGACCAGCGCGATGGAAAAACTGTGGCCCGAGCGTCAGTGGGTGAAGCTGGGAGATTATCTTCGACATAACGGCCTGCGTTCGGTGCTGGTTTGGGGCAGCGACGAAGAGCGCGAGCGCAGCGAGCGTATCGCGAAGCTGATCAAGGACGCACAGGCTGCCCCGCGCCTGACCCTGACAGACGCGGCGGAATTGCTCAGAAAATCGGCCGCGGTATTCGGCGTCGACAGTGGACTTTCGCACCTTGCCGTCGCGCTCGGCACGCCGACGGTGGGGATATATTGCGCAACCGATCCAGCGGCAACCGGCTTGTATGGCGGCATCCGCATCGCGAACGTCGGCAGTAAGGGAGGACCGCCGTCCGTATCGCAAGTCATTGCAGCATGGCGCGAGCTCGCGTAATGCCGCGCCGGCAGCGACTGTCGATTGCCGCAGACCTCGCACTGAATCGTAGCCGCCAATGACCGCGTGGCGCATGCTGTACACCGCCCTGCTGTATTTTCTGACACCGCTCGCGCTGATGCGTTTGTGGCTGCGCGGTCGCAAACAGCCCGGCTATCGCATGCACATCTCTGAGCGCTTCGGCCGCTACGCGACGACCGCACAACAACCGCTGCTGTGGCTGCATACCGTGTCGGTGGGAGAAACGCTGGCTGCGAAACCGCTCGTCGACGCTCTGCGCGCGCGCTGGCCGAAGCACCGAATCCTGCTCACACACATGACACCGACCGGGCGCGAGACCAGCGAGCGCGTGTTCGGCGACGAGGTGATACGTTGTTATCTACCGTATGACCTACCCGGCGCGGTCGGGCGTTTTCTAGCGCATTTCCGCCCCAGTCTCGGCGTTTTGCTCGAAACCGAAATCTGGCCGAATTTGATCCATGCCTGCAATCTTCAGGGCATGCCGTTGTATCTCGTCAACGCGCGAATGTCCGAGCAGTCGGCTCACGGCTATCATCGTTTTCGCACTTTCACCGCGCGAACGCTCGGCGCGCTCGCCGGCATTGCGGCACAAACGCAAGCCGATGCGGAGCGTTTGACCGCACTCGGCGCCGCCAGCGTGCAGGTCATCGGCAATTTAAAATTCGATCGCGGACCGTCTCCGATCGACTTGGAGCTGGGCGCGCAGTTTCGCTTCGCGTTCGCAAACCGAGCGGTATTTCTTGCCGCAAGCACGCGCGAAGGCGAGGAAGAGAAAGTGCTGCGCGCGCTCGAGGTCGCGGCTCATCCCGGGCTGCTAACAGTGATTGTTCCGCGCCATCCGCAAAGATTCGAAGCTGTGGCGCAATTGCTGGCGGCGCGCGGGATTGCTTTTCAACGGCGCAGCTCGGGTGCCGCCGTCTCGTCGACAACGCAAGTGTGGCTGGGCGATTCGCTGGGGGAGCTGTTCGCGTTTTATGCAGCATGCGATGTCGCATTCGTCGGTGGCAGCTTGCTGCCACTCGGCGGGCAGAATTTTCTCGAGGCCTGCGCAGTCGGCAAGCCAGTGCTGATTGGCCCTTCCAGTTTTAATTTTGCGGATGCGACGCGCTGGGCGGTCGATGTCGGCGCGGCACTGCAAGTGCGCGACGAAATCGAGCTCGGCCGTGCGTTGGCGGGTTTGCTTAACGATCCGACCCGCGCGCGCCGCATGGGGAACGCGGGTCTTGCGCTAATGCGCGAGCATCGAGGCGCAACTCAACGGGTTGTGGAGCTTCTCGCGAAATCGCTGGATTCGGTTACGACGCAATCGATCGGTTGATCGGAAGAATCCAGCGGTACCTGCGCCACGACTTGAACGTCGAAGGCGCCGGCAATCAGTTGCGGCGGCGAAGCCCAGTTGCCGATCAGTCCATCGTAGAAACCCCCGCCATACCCCAGCCGATTGCATTCACGTGTGAAGGCCACGCCGGGGACTAGAACTGCGTCGATGTCGTCCAGCGATGCGAGCTCACAGCGAGACGGATCCGGTTCGCGGATTCCCCAAACACCCGCGACGGTGTCGGAAAGCGGATCGGCGACTCGGTAAATCTGCAGCCGTCGCGTCTCGCGCTGGACCTTCGGCAGCGCAAGCGTGCATCCACGGGCACGCAACGTTTGAATGAATGGATCGGTCTGGAACTCGGTACCGAACGATAGGTAAGCCAGCACGTAGCGCGCATTCTGAAATTGCGGATGATCCAGGAGTCGTGCAGTGATGAGCGCGTTGGCGCGGCTTCGCGTTGCGACATCGAGTGCGCCGCGCTGCTGCAGAACTGCGCTACGGATTGCCTTCTTGGCTTGCAGAATGGCCGAGCGGTCAGGGACAGCATCGGCCATTTCTTTGACGTGGTCGCGCCGCAACCGATGCGCTATTGCTGCTGCTCCGGCTTGAGCAAGCGGTTTACGTTATCGAGGTCGTTGGGAATCAGGCGACCTACCGTCTGCTTCAAACGAAGCTGCGCCAGGATGGTGTTGTAATAGGAACGCGCCAGGTCGCGCTCGGCGCTATAGAGCAACTGCTGCGCATTCAGCACGTCGACCTGCGTACGCACACCGACCTCTTGCCCGAGCTTGGAAGCGTCGACCGAAAGACGGTTGGAAGATACTGCCTGCTTCAGCGCTTCGATCTCGCCCAAGCCTGTGTTCACCGCAAGAAACGCTTGCCGCACGTTCTGCGCGACGGTTCTGCGTGCGTTCTCGTAATCTTCTTCCGACTTGCTCTTGTTCGCGATCGCTTCGCGCACCCGCGAGGTGAGCGCCCCCCCTTGAAACAGCGGGTAGTTGACCTGCAACCCGATCGCGAGCGTGCGCGTGTCCTGTCCGAAACCCAGCGTGCTGTTATTTTGTTTGAGGAAGTTTGCCGACCCCACGGCATCCAGGGTCGGATACTGGTTGTAACGGTTGCGATCGACTTCCTTGACTGCGATCTCGAGACTGGCCTTCGCAATCTGGACCTGCAGACTGTTCTTGTACGCCGCGGTTACCCACGCTTCCATGTCGTTGGGCTCAGGCGAGCTCAGCGTCACGTTCGCTTGCGGCTTGGACAGCGGACCGGGTAGGCGGCCGATGATCTGCTGCAGAGCGCGACGCCGCACTTCGATGTCGTTGCTGGCAGTAATTTCCTGCGCGATCACCAAATCGTACCGCGCCTGCGCATCGTAGGTGTCGGTGATCGTTGCGGTGCCGACCTGAAAATTGCGCTTGGCCTGAGCGAGCTGTTCGTTGGTGGCAACCTTCTGCGCTTTTACCGTCACCAGGTTGTATTCGGCTATCAAAACGTCGAAGTACGCTTGCGCGACGCGGATCATCAGATCCTGGCCGGAGAACGACAATTGGCTTTCGGCCTGGGCGACCTGAATCTGCGCCTGCTCGTAGATGACGTTGTTCTGGGGCCGGAAGATAGGCTGCGTAACGTTTACGCCGGCGCCGAAGCTGGGATAGTTCAGGTTGCCTTGCGGCAGCGTGGTCACGCCGTTGTAACTGATATTGGTGCTGTTGTAGGTAGCGTTCGCCGTCGCGTTGGCATTGGGGAGCAGCAGCGCGCGGCCTTGCGGCAGCTTTTCCTTCGTTGCCGCGTACGTCGATTTCGCCGATGCGTACACCGGGTCCTGCACAATCGCATCGCGGTACACCGACATCAGATCGTCGGCGGCCGCCGGCCCGCTTGCGAGCCCGATTGCGACCCAGGCCAGAACATTCAAGCGCATCTTTCTCCCCTCGTCAATAAACCAGGTCAGTGGGATTGGGCAGGCGCACGAGTTTGCGCGGGCTCAACGGCATCACTGTCCAGCATGTTAGAAAACGAAACGTTCGGGCTGCGGCGCATTATCGAGCGACGCGATGCAGGTCTCGAACAAACCCACGTCGTTGAAAGCAGTCTCGCCAACGCGGGTGGTAAGGCGCGCCGTCATCGCGGGCGGCTCGCCGACAACTGCTAGCAGACGACCGCCGGCCCGAAGCTGAGCCCGCAGGGTCGACGGCAATATCGGTACCGAGCCGGTCAGAACGATGGCGTCGTACGGGCCATGCTTCGGCCAGCCCTGGACTGCATCGCCGACTTCGAACGTGACGTTAGTTATCCGGTGCGCTTGCAGCGCTCGCTGTGCCCGCTTGGAGAATTCGAGATCGATCTCGACCGTGTACACGTGTTCGGACAATGCCGCGAGCAACGCTGTCATATAGCCGCTGCCGGTGCCAACTTCCAGCACGCGGTCGCTCGACTTCAGCGTGAGTTCCTGCAGCATGCGTGCTTCCATTTTCGGCGCCAGCATCGTCTGCCCGCGGCCCAATGGAATTTCCATGTCCATGAAGGCGAGTGGCCGATACTTTTCCGGCACGTACTCTTCACGCCGGACCGCGAGAACGGTGTCGAGCACGGTCTGATCGAGCACTTCCCAAGTGCGGATCTGACTTTCCACCATATTAATGCGGGCGTGTTCGAGTTCCATTGCGCGGGACAGAATGCAAAAAAGATGCCGGATTGTAGCAAATTCACCGGGTTGCGCGTGGAAGCTCAGATAAATTCGCTGGCTTTCTCGGGCTCAACGCAAGCCGGACCATTTCACTGTGATAGCACGGCGCGCTCGATGCCATCATCGCCGGGGCAGCCAAGCGGATGCGAATAATAACCTTCCACGCTGCCGCTCACACCTCGCCACCGGCGTGTGAAGCTTCTCGCGACGCCACGTACGAAACCGATACTTCGCTTTCGCCGCCAAACAAATCGCACTCGGTCGGATTAACTGCACGACGAACAATGCGTTACACAGGCTGAACCAGCGCCGCTGATTTGCCATGCAGACTGCTTTGGCGTAGCTTTAGCGCTGCTTAGGGGTCCTGCGGATAAAGTATCAGCGTAGTTTTTTCCGTCCATCGCACGAGCGCGACGCTTGCAAAGCGCACGCTCTCCCGCACTGCTTCGGATCGCACGCGGAAATCTTTACCGCCGGTGAGAAATACCCTCATAACCTGATGCGGGTAATGCCGCCGTAGGAAAGCGTGCTGCGAAGCTTTCGAGTTTCCGCTCCGCTTGCCTCATTCTAGGAGCGAACATGGTTGCCAATCCGAAATTTCTCGCCGATACAGCGCACGTCGCTGACGGTACTGTCGAATCTCTGCCGAATTCGCGCAAGGTCTATGTCGATGGCTCGCGCAGCGACATCCGCGTACCGATGCGCGAGATCACGCAGGCGAATACCGCCGCATCGTTCGGCGCTGAGGTCAATCCACCCATATTCGTCTACGACACTTCCGGTCCTTATACCGATCCGCAGGCGTCGATCGATATTCGCAGCGGCCTGAGCCCGCTGCGCAACGTATGGATCGAGGGTCGCGCTGACACCGAAGAATTGCCCGCCCCCAGCTCGGCGTACGGACAATCGCGCTTGATCGATCCCAAGCTTGCGGAGATGCGGTTCAAATTGAAGCGTCGGCCGCGGCGCGCGAAGTCCGGGGCGAACGTTACGCAGATGCACTACGCGCGCCGCGGCGTAGTGACGCCGGAAATGGAATTTATCGCGATCCGTGAGAATCAGCGTCGGGATCTTCTCTCGGCGATGCTCACCGAGCAGCACCGCGGACATGGCCTGGGCGCATCGCTCCCCGCTTCCATCACACCGGAATTCGTGCGCTCGGAGATCGCGCGCGGCCGAGCCATTATTCCCGCCAATATCAATCATCCGGAATCCGAGCCGATGATCATCGGCCGCAATTTCCTGGTGAAGATCAATGCGAACATCGGCAACTCCGCACTTAGTTCCGGCATCGCGGAAGAAGTAGAAAAGATGACGTGGGCGACACGCTGGGGCGCGGACACTGTGATGGATCTTTCCACCGGCAAACACATCCATGAGACGCGCGAGTGGATCGTACGCAATTCGCCGGTCCCGATCGGTACCGTGCCGATCTATCAGGCCCTGGAAAAAGTCGACGGTAAAGCCGAAGACCTGACCTGGGAAATCTTTCGCGACACGTTGGTGGAACAAGCCGAGCAGGGCGTGGACTATTTCACGATCCACGCCGGCGTGCGACTGCCGTATATTCCGATGACCGCCAAGCGCATGACCGGGATCGTGTCGCGCGGCGGCTCGATCATGGCGAAGTGGTGTCTGGCGCATCATCGCGAAAGTTTTCTCTACGAGAGATTCGAAGAGATCTGCGAGATCATGCGTGCGTATGACGTCTCATACAGTCTCGGCGACGGGCTGCGTCCGGGATCGATCTACGATGCCAACGACGAAGCACAGATCGCAGAATTGAAGACGCTGGGCGAGCTCACGCAGGTTGCCTGGAAGCACGATTGTCAGGTCATGATAGAAGGCCCGGGCCACGTGCCGATGCATTTGATCAAAGAAAATATGGATTTGCAGCTAGAGTATTGCCATGAGGCACCGTTCTACACGCTCGGCCCTCTTACGACTGACATCGCACCCGGGTACGACCACATCACGAGCGCGATCGGCGCCGCGATGATCGGCTGGTACGGTACCGCGATGCTGTGTTATGTCACTCCGAAAGAACATCTTGGGCTGCCGAACAAAGACGACGTTAAGGACGGCATCATTGCGTACAAGATTGCCGCCCACGCGGCGGATCTTGCCAAAGGCCATCCTGGCGCGCAGGTACGCGACAACGCGCTATCCAAAGCGCGCTTCGAGTTCCGCTGGGAAGATCAGTTCAATCTGGGTCTTGATCCCGACAAGGCGCGCCAGTTCCACGATGAAACACTGCCTCAGGAAGGCGCCAAGCTCGCGCACTTCTGCTCCATGTGCGGACCGCATTTCTGCTCGATGAAAATCACCCAGGATGTGCGCGAATACGCCGCTAAGCAAAATCTATCGAACGAAGAAGCACTGCAGAAGGGGATGGCGCAGAAGGCGGTCGAATTTATTCGCGAGGGCGCGGAGATCTACAAGCGCGCTTGAATACGATTGGTTTGACGTGCCAGGGCGGCAAGTGCGAAGCTTGCCGCCTTTTGTTTGCATGCAATCGAGACAATGGACTGGATATTACTAGGCAAGGCGCTGATTCTCGGCGTCGTCGAAGGTCTTACGGAATTCTTACCGATTTCGAGCACAGGACATCTGATCCTGATGGGTGACCTTCTCGACTTCAATGACGAAAAAGGCAAGATCTTCGAGATCGTCATCCAGTGCGGCGCAATTCTGGCCATCATCTGGGAATACCGCGCTCGTTTTATTTCTGTGCTTACCGGTCTTGCGCATGCGTCGGAAGCGCGCCGGCTCGCGTTGAATCTGTTCATAGCGTTCCTGCCGATCGCGATTATTGGTCTGCTGATCGGAAAAGCGATCAAAGCCGCGCTGTTCAAACCGATTCCGGTGGCGATCGCATTCATCGTTGGTGCCCTGATAATTCTGTGGGCCGAACGACGCGATCATCACGTTCGCGTTGAAACGGTGGACGACATGAACTGGAAAGACGCGTTGAAGGTCGGACTCGCGCAATGCTTCGCGCTGATTCCAGGCACCTCGCGCGCCGGGGCGACAATCATCGGCGGCATGCTGTTCGGCTTGTCGCGACGCGCCGCGACCGAGTTTTCGTTCTTCCTCGCGGTGCCGGTTTTGTTCGCTGCATCCGCCTATGAGATGGTGAAGAACCGAGGACTATTTTCGAGCTCAGATCTCGGCATGTTCAGCGTCGGTTTTCTCGCCGCGTTCGTGTCCGCGTTCTTGTGCGTCCGATGGCTGTTACGCTACATCAGTCGCCACGACTTCACCGTTTTCGCCTGGTACCGAATCGCGTTCGGGGTGGTGATACTGGTAACCGCATATACCGACCTGGTGAATTGGACCGCAAGCTGACGCTTACGACTTATACCAGGGTAATCCGGCAAATCGCCAACCGCCGACCGAGTCGCGATGGCCGTTGGCATCGGCATCGCCCTGAAAACCCTCGAGGACGTTGTAAACGTTTCGATACCCTGCAGCGGCTGCCGCCTGCGCCGCGGCGTGCGAGCGCACCCCGCTTCGGCAGATGAACATCACCAGCGCGTCCTTCTCGACTTGTGATTGAAGCTGCTCTAGAAACGCGTCATTCGGTACGCCACCTGGATAGGTCTGCCATTCGATCTCCACGCTCTTCGGTATGCGTCCGACATAGTTGAATTCAGCCTGCGTTCTAACATCCACGATATATGCGGTCGATGTCGCTTGTCGCACCTCATACGCTTCGCGTGGCAACAGCGCACCTTGATAAGAGAGAGCTTTCGCCAGACCGCGTTGATGCGCGGCCTCCAAAAGGGCGGAAGTAGCTGGCATACGATTCTCCTGAGTTTGCAACCGAGTGAGAGTCGCGGCTGTTTCGACCATTGCCCGTTATCCGATTGTGCCAATCGGAACTGAGATTAGACCGGGACTTCGTCCTGCACTAAACTAGTGCAGCTACTTTTTAGACGCACCGCACCGGAGCTAACTATATCGCCTGAACTCTTCTAACCACCTATTCTATCAGTGTTTTCCTGCTTTTACTTTCTGGGCATGGATTCTGCTGACTTGGCTCCACCCTCTCGGTCCAGGACTTATAACTCCCTCTCTTGCTAGGAGAAAATGCCATGTCTACGTCTGCCGACGTAATGAAAATAGTCTCGGACAACGATGTGAAATTCGTTGATTTCCGGTTCACCGATACCCGTGGGAAGGAACAACACGTATCGGTACCCGTGAGCGCGTTCAACCTGTCCAAGTTTGAGGATGGCCACGCGTTCGACGGTTCTTCCATCGCCGGATGGAAAGGTATCCAGGCGTCAGACATGCTGCTGATGCCCGACCCCGCCACAGCACACATGGACCCATTTACGGATGAGCCCACTTTGATTTTGACGTGCGATGTCATCGAACCATCGGACGGCAAGGGCTACGACCGCGATCCACGGTCGATTGCCAAGCGCGCCGAGGCGTATTTGAAGTCAACCGGCCTGGGCGACGTTTGCTATTTCGGGCCGGAGCCAGAGTTCTTCATATTCGACTCCGTGACCTGGAAAATCGACATGTCGGGTTGCTCAGTGAACATCGTGTCCGAAGAAGCGCCTTGGAGTTCCGGATTGCAACTCGACGGCGGCAACAAGGGCCATCGCTCGCCGATCAAGGGCGGCTATTTTCCCGTTCCCCCGGTCGACTCTCTACAGGACATCCGCTCGGCAATGTGTTT
>JBBRGM010000120.1:0-10742 GCA_038240725.1 Burkholderiales bacterium
GCGTGCGCTTCCAGCTCGCCGTGCGCATGGGAGATCTGAAACCGGAAGACGTCGTCCTCGAGCTGGTGATCGGCCGGCAGACCGACGCGGAGAGTAAGCGCGACACGAGGCGTTATCGGTTCGAGTGGGAAGGCGTGATGACGGACCAGGGCGAGCACAGCTTTGCATTGCACATCACGCCGGAGATGTGCGGCAAGCTCGAGTATCGCGTGCGCATGTATCCGTATCACGAGCTGCTGACGCATCCGTTCGAGATGGGCATGATGCGCTGGCTGTAGCGCGTTCCGTAGAGCCGCGCCGGCCGCCGCGCGTCCCCGATTTCCCACTGCAATGACGCCCGTGCGTGCGGGCTGATGCCGCCGCTCGCGTGGTAGAGTCCGGCTTCGACAGCACTCGCGCTCTATGATCCGATTCTCTTCGCGCAATCCCCAACATCTACTCGGTGCGCTGACGCTCGCGGCCGCGTTCTCGCTTACCGCATGCAGCTCGATTGCCGCGCCGACCAACGTGCCTCGTTGCGCAGACAGCATCGCGCAGCTGTTTACCCGCGCCTCGCCGGCGGTGGTGATGATCACCGGCCAATCGATCAATCCCTACCGCCTGCAGAATCGCGTCACCCGCTCGCTCGGCACCGGCTTCATCATCGATCCGACAGGACTGGTGCGGACTAACTCCCACGTGGTATTTGGCCTGCAGGCGCTTACCGTTACCCTCGACGACGGCAGGATCGTGCCGGCAAAGATCGTCGGTGCCGATCCGATCTTCGATCTCGCTTTGATCTCGATTCCGAAGCCGGACCACGGCACGCTCCCGGTGCTTAGGCTGGGCGATTCGGACAAGCTCAATACCGGCGAAGACGTGGTCGCGATCGGCAATCCACTCGGGCTCGATCAGACTATTACGCACGGCATCATCAGCGGGCTCAATCGCCTTTTGCCGGAAACGCCATTGTCGTTGTCGGAGCCGTTGATCCAGACCGACACGCCGATCAACCCGGGCAACTCCGGCGGGCCGCTGCTCAATCGCTGCGGCGAAGTCGTCGGCATCAATAGCGCGATCCTGCCCGATGCGCAAAACATCGGCTTCGCGATACCGATCAATCTGGTCAAGTCGCTGTTGTCGGGTCTGCAGAAGGACGGACGCGTGATCCGTCCATGGATCGGGTTTCACGGCCAGATCATCGGTGCCGATTTGCGCAAAGTGCTGCAGATGCCTCTGGTCGACGGGCTGCTGGTCGAGGTGGTCGAGCCGGGCAGTCCGGCCGACAAAGCCGGCATTCACGGCGGCGACATCGAGCTGATTATCGGCGGCTCATCGCTGCTGCTCGGCGGCGATATCGTGGTGGAGCTCAATGGCGCGCCGATGAACGACGTCGACAAGCTGAGCGCCATCATGCGCGGACTCAAAGTCGGCAGCACAGTCAAGCTCAGGCTATTCCGCCAGAAGCAATACGTGGACGTGCAGTACATGCTGCCGGAACGCCCGCTGCTGCCCGGCGATCTGACCGACACCGGCGGCAGCGGCGAGCGCATGCCGCGATACGATGGCAAAGCCGACATGACTCATCGGCTGCGCGCATTCCAGCGTCGCGGACACGACTGACGGTTGCGAATGAACGTGCGTGATGACTTAGCGGCGCGTTTCGCGCACGTCGAACGACTGGAAGTTGGAGAATCGCCGGCCTGCCAGTTCGACGGCATTGCTGCCGATATCGCCGCGTGCGGCTGGAGTTATGTGCCGCATTTTTTGCCCGAGTCGGTATGGCTTGCGCTCGCAGCAGATTTGCGCGCTACCGCACTTGCGGGACGATTGCGCCCGGCCGCAATCGGCGCCAACGCAACCTTGCGAACCAGTGCCGACGTGCGTGGCGATGACATCGAATGGCTCGACGTGCGGCCTGCGAACGGCGCGCAGCAGCGCGTGCTCGCCTGCCTGGAAGCGCTGCGGCTCGATCTCAATCGCGAATTGCAACTCGGTTTGTTCGAGCTCGAGAGTCACTACGCCCGCTATCCGGCAGGCGCTGGTTATCGCCGTCATCTCGACCAGCATCGCGGCAACGACGCGCGCGTGCTGTCGTGCGTGCTCTACCTGAACGCAAATTGGCGCGCGCACGACGGCGGCTGCCTGCGGCTCTACACCGACTCGTACGAGCCCGTCGACCTGCTGCCGACGGGCGGGGCGCTGGTGTGTTTTTTGAGCGATCGCTTCTATCATGAAGTGCTGCCGGCTGGTCGCGAGCGGCTGTCGTTGAGCGCCTGGTTTCGCCGCCGGGTTTGACTTCGGCCGCAGCGCACATTTCGCGCGCGGCACAAATAACGCCGAGCACGCACGCAGCACTTTAAAAGCGGCGATTCGACCGCATCTCAGCGTTCCGGTGCGAGGGTGTGCGCATCTAACGACTTAACCCGTTAAAATCACGCCCTGGCAGGCGCTGTCCGACCCCGTTGGCAGCGCCTTTCGCGTTTTCATTCGTAGCATCGCTGGATGGCAGGGGAAATGGCAGACTTCAAAAAACATGTCGGGTTCAAGGGAAAGATTCTCATCATCGGCTTCGGCGCGGTTGGCCAAGGCACGCTGCCCCTGTTGCTGCGTCACATCGACATGCCGAAGGAGAACATTGCCATCGTGACGGCGCTGGATTGGGGCCGCGAGATTGCCGAAGAATACGGCGTGGCATTTCGCGTGGAACCGCTGACGCCCGACAACTACCGGCAGATTCTCGATCGCGAGCTGAACGCCGGCGACTTTCTGTTTAACGCTTCGTACGACGTGTCGAGCCTGGCGCTGATCGAATATTGCTGCCAGCGCGAGATCCTCTATCTCGACGCGTGCATCGAACCGTGGGCCGGCGGTCATCGCGACGCGAGCGTGCCGGTGTCTCGCCGCACCAATTATGCATTTCGCGAGTCGGCGCTCGAGCTGCGCAAAAAATATCCGAATGGTCCGGCAGTGGTGCTGATGCATGGCGCGAATCCCGGGCTGGTATCGCACTTCTTGAAGCAGGCGCTGTTGAATCTCGCCCGCGATCTCGGCGGTCCGAGCAGCGTGCCGCAGAACAAGGACGCATGGGCGCGACTTGCCATGGGGCTCGGCGTCAAGGTTGTGCAGATCGCCGAGCGCGATCGGCAAGTCAGCACCACGCGCAAACAGTGGGGCGAGTTCGTCAACACCTGGTCGAGCGGCGCGTTCGTCGGCGAATCGCTGCAGCCAGCCGAGCTCGGCTGGGGCACGCACGAACGTCACTGGCCGCAGCAGGGCATGGAGTTCGGTTTCGGTTGCGGCTCGTCGATCTACATCAACCGTCCGGGTTGCACGACACGCGTGCGCTCCTGGGTGCCGAAGGAAGGCGCGTTCCAGGGCTGGCTGATCTCGCACGGCGAAGCGCACTCGATACCGGATTACTTCACGGTACGCGATAAGGGCAAGGTGATCTATCGGCCGACCTGCTACTACGCCTATCACCCGTGCGACGACGCCGTGCTCAGTCTCGAAGAAATGGTGGGCCACAACTTCACCATGCAGGAAAAGACACGGCTGCTGCGCGACGGTGTGGCCGACGGCTTCGATGAGCTGGGTGTACTGCTGATGGGCCACGCGAAAGGCGCTTACTGGTATGGCTCGCAGTTGACCATCCACGAGGCCCGCGAGCTATGCCCGCACAACAACGCCACCAGCCTGCAGGTGAACGCACCGGCACTCGGCGCGGTCGTATGGGCGATAAGAAATCCGCGCGCCGGAATCGTCGAGCCGGATGACATCGATTTTCGAACGGTTCTGGACATTGCGATGCCCTACCTCGGGCCCGTGGTCGGCGTGTACAGCGATTGGACGCCGCTGGACGGCCGCGGCGCTCTGTATCCGGACGATGTCGATCGCGACGACCCCTGGCAGTTCAAGAATTTTCGCGTCGTATAAGTTGAATGGTGATGCGGCGCGCTACGCTGGCGCGCCCCTTCCAGCGATAACGGGTTCCCCCTGCGGCATCCGGCGGGAGCGAATCGACAACAACGATATTGGGAGATCATGACGAGGCTGCTCAAACTCATCATGCAGGCGCTGGGACGCAAAACGCACATGCGTCTCAAGGTCACCTTCGCGGACGGTTCGTCGATACAAAACCGCGAGGGCGAGCCGCTGGTCCGGTTGCACTACAAAACCATCGGCGCGCAATGGAAGACGATTCTGTTCGGCCACGCCGGTCTGTTCGAATCGTATTTCGACCAAACGCTCGAGATCGAAGGCGATTTCGGCCGCGCAATGGCGATCGGCTTCGAATCCGGTTTCGATCGGGCACCGAGTCCGATCGTCTGGCTGCGCAATCAATGGCACGAATTCAGATTCGGCAATCGCACCATCGCACGCGCAAAAGAAAACGCGCGTTTTCACTACGCGCTCGGCGCCGACTTCTACGGCTATTGGCTCGATCGGCCGCTGATGATGTACACCTGCGGGTATTGGAAGCCGGGAACGCGCACGGTGGAGGAAGCGCAGCGTAACAAGATCGATCACGTCTGCCGCAAACTGCACATCAAATCGAGCGACAGCGTGGTCGACATCGGCTGCGGTTTCGGCGGCTTCATGCTGCACGCAAATCAGCACTACGGCGCGCGCGTGTGCGGCACCAATACCACCACCGAGCAAGTGGTGTGGCTGCAAGATCAAATTCGTGCGCATGGATTATCGGACCAGCTCGAAGTCCGGGAATCCGACTTCCGCGAAGTTCACGCGCAGTTCGACAAAGTGGTTTCCATCGGCGTGCTCGAACATGCTGGACGCGATCAGCTGGACAGCGTCGTCCGCGCACACGCAGATTTTCTAAAACCCGGTGGGCTGGGCATGCTGCATTTCATCGGTCACGTCGGTGTGCGCGACACCACGTTTTATATCCGCAAATACGTGTTTCCCGGCGGCTGGATTCCGAGTCTGGCGGAAACGATCGCGGCGATGGAAAAGCATGGACTGGAAATAGTCGACATCGAAAATCTGCGGCGCCACTACGCGCACACGCTCGACGCGTGGACCGAACGCTTCGATCGCAACTGGCAGCAGATCCAGGCGCTGAATCCGCACCGCTTCGACGAGCGCTTCCGCCGTATCTGGCGCATGTATCTCGTGTCGTGCGCGGAGATGTTTCGCGCGGCACACGGCCGCACGCATCTGTTCCAGATCGTTTTCAGCAAAGGCAACCTCACCAAAGACAACTACCCGATGAGCCGGCGCTTTTTATACGATCAGGACGGCGTACCGCACGCGACGACGCCGCAACGCGAGACGAGCAACGCATGAGCTCGCCGCGGCCCGGGCTGCATCGCGATTGACCAACGCCGCGCGCGCCTCGCTCGCATGTCCAGCCTTTATGTCGGCCTACGCTGAGCGCAGAGACGCGCTGATCGAGCAGCTCGATGCCCGCAACGGGTCGGGCGTCGCACTGGGCAAATCCACATCGAATCTGTTCCGCGATCGCGGACCGCAGCCGCGCGATCGATTGGATGTCAGCCAGTTCGACCACGTGCTCGGTGTCGATCCGCAACAGCAATCGGTCGACGTCGAGGGCATGACGCCGTACGACGCGCTCGCGGCGGCTACGCTCGCCAAGGGCGTCATGCCGTGCGTTGTGCCGCAGCTCAAGTCGATCACGATCGGCGGTGCGATTGCGGGCGTTGCCATCGAGGCAACCTCGTTCAAATACGGGCTCGCGCACGAAACCATGCTGGAGCTCGAGGTGCTGCTCGCCGACGGCAGCGTGGCGACCTGCACCGCCGATAACGAGCATCGCGATTTGTTCTACGGCTTTCCGAATTCCTATGGCACCTTGGGTTACGCATTGCGCACGCGAACGCGCACGGTGCCGACCAAGCCATTCGTACATGTCACGCATATTCGGCACAGCGATGCGAAGGCGTATTTCGCACAGATCGGCGAGCTGTGCGAGGCGCAAGACGTCGACTTTCTCGACGGCGCCGTGTTCTCCGGCAGCGAGCTGATCATCAGCGCCGGCCGCTTCGTCGACCAGGCGCCGTACACCAGCGACTACACGTTTGAGCAAATCTATTACCGCTCCCTGCGCGAGCGCGAAGACGATTACTTGACCACCGAAGATTATCTCTGGCGCTGGGATACCGACTGGTTCTGGTGCTCGAAAAATCTCGGTGTACAGCAACCGCTGGTGCGGCGCGTGCTCGGGCGCAAACGTCTGAACTCGCGCTTCTACACCAAGGTCATGCGCTGGAACAGCCGCTGGGGACTCACCCGCGCATTGGATCGCTTCTCGGGTTATCGATATCGTGAGACCGTCATTCAAGACGTCGATGTACCGCTCGATCGCGCAGCGGAGTTTCTCGATTTCTTCCAGCGCGAGATCGGCATCTCGCCGGTCTGGATTTGTCCGATCCGAACGCGCGGCGCCTGGACGTTGTATCCGATGGACCCGGCACGCATCTACGTCAACTTCGGTTTCTGGGACGTCATGCGCAAACACAGCACGCATGGCAAGGGACACTTCAATCGGCTGGTGGAGCGAAAAGTCAGCGCGCTGAATGGCATAAAATCGCTGTACGCAGACAGCTACTACACCCCGGAAGAATTCGACGCCACGTTCAATGGCGCTGGTTACCGCGCGCTCAAGCAGCGCTACGACCCGGACGGCAAATTCAAGGATCTGTACGCCAAGTGCGTCGACCGCGCCTGACCGGCAGCAAGCGCGATGCTGTTGCACTGGAATCAAACCACGCGCCGTGGCAGTTATGCGCGGCGCCCGATCAGGTGCGTGAGGTGAGACATGGCACTCGATAGCAAGCACGAGCCGCGGCGTCGCCGACCCTATTTCGGCTGGGCAGGACTGTGCGTGGGTATCGTCGCGCTCGGCCTTGCGCTACTGCCGGGTTGGATTGCCCCGAACTACGATCCGCCCGAGAGACCGATTCCGCAGCGCGCTGCCGACTGGCTGGGGGAATTGAAGGACAAAGCGGCAGCCGCATTCAGAATGACGCCGGCGCCCCCGCCACCGATCGAGCAGAAAAATTCGTGGCGCGATCCGCGGCTGATAGCGAGCTCGCTGGTGCTCGCCTTTCTCGCACTGATGCTCGCGGTGTTGTCATTCGTTCGCCACGAAGATCAACGCGTGGTCGCGTGCAGTGTCGCGCTCGGCGCCGGCGCGATCGCCGCACAATATTTCATCACCGCACTGTTGATCCTCGCGTTTTCCGTGCTGGTCGGCAACGTGTTGACGCGTCACCCTTGAGCAGAACTGGCCGCGATGAACGCATTCGAGCTTACCGGACGCAGCCGAACGCATATCGAGCAGCTCGATATACCGAGAGTCGCGCTGCATCGCGACGTCGTCGCACCGTTTCTCGCGTTGCGCGCCGCTGCGGCAGACGACGGAATCGATCTGGTGCCCTCCAGCGCGTTCCGCGACTTTGCCGGTCAGGCGAAAATCTGGAACGATAAGTTCACCGGCGCACGTCCGCTGTACGACCGCGACGGCAAGGTGCGGGAGTTCGCCGATTTGACTGCGCCTGAACTCGTCGACGCGATTCTGGTCTGGTCTGCTGTCCCGGGCGCGAGCCGCCACCACTGGGGTACGGACATCGACGTATACGATCGCGCCGCGATGCCGGAAGGCTATGTCGTCAGATTGCTCCCGGAGGAATTTGCAGCCGACGGGGTGTTCGCTCGGCTCGGCGAATGGCTCAACGTCAACCTCGAACGCTTCGGCTTCTTTCGACCCTATCACCACGATCGCGGCGGCGTCTACCCTGAGCCGTGGCACATCAGTTTCGCGCCCGTGTCGGTGCCGGCGCTTGCTGCGTTAACCCCGCAAGTCGTAAGCGATGCGCTAAACCAGGAAAGCATTCTCGGCCGCGATCTCATCATGCAACGGCTGCCGGAGATCTGGCACACCTACGTCGCCAACATCGCGCCCGCGAACGCTACATTGGTCGCCCGGTTGTGAACGCATGCTAGACTCCATCGCACGCCGCTGATCGCTGTATCGAGGTCGGCCGCTCTCGGATAAGCACATGAAGTGGTCGATCGAAAAACGCATCTACCTGGCGGCCGGTATCGCACTGGCCGTGCTGATCGTCAACGCGCTGGTCTCATTTGCCGCCACCCGCGGTCTGCTTACGAGCCAGGCGAGCGTTGCGCATACCAATCAGGTCATCGCGCAGCTCGAAGATCTACTCGACGTCTCGCGCATCATCACCGGCAAGCTCACGCTCGAGATCCGCCCGGTCGATATCTTGAAAATTGCAGAAGCCGCTTTGGAAACCGTGCGCCCGGCGGCGGAGGCGAAATCGATTTACATCGACCTGCACGTCGCAGCGCACGGCACATTCGTCTCGGGCGATGCCAATCGATTGCAACAGGTGTTTTGGAATCTGCTGTCGAACGCAGTCAAGTTCACGCCGAAGGACGGCCGCATCACAGTCGACGTTCAGCGGATCGCGTCGCACATCGAGCTTGCGATCCGCGATACGGGCGCCGGCATCGCTGCGGGCTTTCTGCCGTTCGTCTTCGATCGCTTCAGCCAGGCCAATAGCAGCAGCGAACGGCGTCACGGCGGCCTGAGACTAGGCTTGGCCATCGTGCGCCATCTGGTGGAATTGCATGGGGGCACCGTGCGCGCCGAAAGCGCGGGCGAAGCGCAGGGTTCGACGTTCACAGTTGCGCTGCCCGTGCGCGCTGTCCTCGACGATGTACAAACGTCGGTTCCACCCGGTGCGAGTCTAGCCTACGACGCGTTGCTGGAAGATCCTGGCTTGCTCGGTGGCTTGCGCGTGCTGGTGGTCGACGACGAGGCGGAAACGCGCGAGGTGCTGAGCGTGATGCTAAGGCAGCGCAGCGCCGAGGTTGTCACCGCTGCTTCTGCAAGCGAAGCATTTCCGCACATCGAACAGTGGCGGCCATCGGTTATCGTCTCGGATATCGGCATGCCTGAAGAAGACGGCTACGCGTTCATCCAGCGCGTGCGCGCACTGGCCGACGCGCGCGGCGGCCGCATACCCGCCGTCGCGTTGACTGCATTCGCGCGCAGTCAGGATCGGATGCGTGCGCTGATGGCGGGATTTCAGATGCACGTACCGAAACCCGTCGAAGCGGCCGAGTTGGTGATGGTCATCGCGAGCTTGGCACAGCGGCCTGCGCGTGACGATTCCTCGCAAGACGTGCCGCATGGATCGGATTTGCAATGTACACCCCGCCCAATCAGCACGGCATCGGAGGCGAAGTAAATGAGCGTAACCGGTTTCGATCATGTCGCCATACCCTGCAGCGATCCGGAGGCGATGCTGCGGTTCTATCGGGCATTGGGCTTCAGCGCGCCGAGCCCGGAACAGTGGCGTGCATCCGACAAGAGAGCGTTTTCCATTCAGTTCGGCAACAACAAGATCAACGTGCACGCTCCCGCGCATTGGAACGATCCCGCTTTCAGCTTGCGGGGACCCAGCGCATTACCTGGCTGCGGCGATTTTTGTTTCGTGTGGTCGGGCACCTCGCAGGCATTGCATGCGGCGTTGCGCGCGGCGAATGCGGAGATCGAAGATGGACCGGTGGAGCGAGTAGGCGGGCGCGATGGCGGCCGCACGAGCGGCACCAGCGTCTATACGCGCGACCCGGAAAACAATCTGCTGGAATTCATTATCTACGAATAGGCCGTCGCGGATGGACGCGCCGGTTTGCGTTTCTTCGGCGCGCTCCGTCCGCCGCTCTGCGCGTGCGTGCGGGCGTTCGAGTTGCCGGCTCTCGATCGCTTGCTGCCGTTCGACTGCTTGCTGACCTCGCTCTGCAGTCGTTGCTGCAACAGTCCGAGCACTGCGGCTTCTTCCGGACGCAAGCGCCGGATCTCTTCGGTCAGCGCTTTTTCAGCGCGAAATTTCAGCGCCCGCATCATGGTTCCATCCAGATAGGCGTTAATCACCTCCGGATGGATGTAGCATTTGCGGCAAATACTTGGCGTGTTACCCAGCTGCTCCGCAACGGCTTCGATCGCACGCACCAGATTTTTTTTCGCCTGCGTCGTCGTGTCGAATTTTTCGTACTCCTGCAGCGCCATTGCAGCAAGCACGGTACCGGCCCAGGTGCGAAAGTCTTTGGCGGTGTAGTCCTCATCGGTAATCACCCGCAGGTAATCGTTGACATCGCTTGCGCCAACCGTGTGCTGCTCGCCCTGCTCGTCCAGATATTGAAACAGCTCATAGCCCGGGAGATCGCGGCAGCGCTTGACGATCGTCGCAAGACGTCGATCGTCCAACTCGATTGAATGATCCTTGCCGCTCTTGCCACGGAAACGGAATTTCAGATGCTCGCCGTTGATTTGCACATGGCGATCACGCAATGTCGTCAGTCCGAACGAGTTGTTCTCGCGCGCGTATTTTTCATGGCCGACGCGCATGAAGGTCGTTTCGAGAAGCTGTATGACGGCTGCGAGAACTTTGTCGCGCGGTAACCCCGGCAGCGTGAGATCGGTTTTTACCTTATCGCGGATGCGCGGCAGCGCACGGCCGAGGCTGTGTAAAAACGCCACGCGTGATATACTGATGTCATATTGTGCGTCGGGGCGTTCAGATGAAGCGTTTCGTTCAAAGCGAAGGCCGAACTCAAGGCACGTTGCTGCCAGAATGTCTCGACGATTACGTGACTCAAGACAATCCGGTGCGAGTGATCGATGTCTTCGTCGACGAACTCGATCTTGGCAAGCTGGGTTTTCAGGGTGTCGATCCTCTGGCAACGGGCAGACCGGC
>JBBRGM010000121.1:0-10707 GCA_038240725.1 Burkholderiales bacterium
CACGTGGATCGCGGCTTCGTGCTGCATCGACCTACCGGCGAGTGGCAATCGACGCTGCCGGGCTGCGGCGCAGTCGGACTGACGACTTCACGCGATATCTTGCAGGCGGTCGGAGAAGGGCGAGGGCCTGACCAGATTCTCGTATCGCTTGGCTACGCGGGATGGGCGCCCGGTCAACTCGAACAGGAGCTGACACAGAACGCGTGGCTTACGGTCGCAGCTGACTTGGACGTGTTGTTTGCGCTGGCTCCCGAGCACCGATTGTCAGCCGCAATGAATCTGCTCGGCATCGATCCGAGCCGACTGTCCGATGATGTCGGGCATGCATGATGTTCGCTGAAGCGATCGTTGCTATTGCGCGTGTCGGCTAACGCTGAATCGAGCAGATGAACACGGGCACTGTGTTGGCATTCGACTACGGTGAGAAACGACTCGGCGTTGCGGTGGGCGAGCCGAGCCTCGGCATCGCTCATCCGGTGGAAACGATCAGCGCCGCCAACGACGCAGCGCGCATGGAGCAAGTCGGCCGCGTGATTCAGGAATGGCATCCTGCGCTTGTGATCGTTGGGCTGCCAGTTCACATGGATGACCGCGAGCATGCTCTGGCCGCGCGCTGTCGGCGTTTTGCGGAACAGATCACCAAGCGGTTCGGCGTGGCGACGCGCCTGATCGACGAGCGCCTGAGCTCGGACGCTGCGAGCGAATCGCTGCGGGAAGCGGGCATACGCGGCATCAAACAGAAAGCGATGCTCGATCAGGTCGCCGCACAGCACATCTTGCAAACCTATTTCTCCATGCGCGATGAAGTTACCTGACGCCGAAACATTACTGGCCGATCTGGCGGATCGCATTCGTACCGATGCGGGTCCGTCGCTGTCGTTGGTCGGCATCCATACCGGGGGCGTATGGATCGCACAGCGGCTGCACCAGATGCTGGATCTGTCGATTCCGATCGGCACCATCGACGTGGCGTTCTACCGGGACGACTATAAGACAACCGGCATGCGCGCGGGCGTGAAGCCGTCGGATATTCGATTCAAGGTCGAGGGCGCGAGCATCGTGTTGGTCGACGATGTGCTCTACACGGGGCGTACGATTCGCGCCGCGATGAACGAGATCTTCGATTACGGTCGGCCGGCCTCGATCCGGCTTGCTGCGCTGATCGATCGCGGCGGCCGCCAGCTGCCCGTCTGCGCTCAATACGTCGGTGCCAGCGTGGAAGTACCGGCGGGGCAAACCGTTGTCCTCCATCGCGCGGACAACGGCCAATTGAGCCTGGCCCTCGAAGCGGCAACAGTCTGACTTCGATGCTGCCGAATCCTCAGCTCAAATCAGGTGGCGACCTCAATCACCTGCTCACCATCGAAGGATTGCCGCGCGCCATCTTGCTGCAGATTCTAGATACCGCGAAGTCATTCGTCTCGGTTACCGAGCAGGAGGTAAAAAAAGTCCCGCTGCTCAGAGGCAAGGCGATCTTCAATCTGTTCTTCGAACCGAGCACGAGAACGCGCACGACGTTCGAGATCGCCGCCAAACGCTTGTCCGCCGATGTGGTGAATCTCAACATCGCAACGTCGTCGCAGAGCAAAGGCGAGACGCTGCTCGATACGGTTGCCAATCTGACGGCGATGCACGCCGATATGTTCATTGTGCGTCATAGTCAGAGCGGCGCCGCGCATCTGATTGCAAGTCATGTGGGTCCGAATATTCACGTCATCAATGCCGGCGATGGACGTCATGCGCATCCTACGCAGGCGTTGCTCGACGTGTTCACGATCCGCGAATATAAGGGCGAGTTCAGCGGACTGCGTGTGGCGATAGTCGGCGATGTTCTGCACTCGCGCGTCGCGCGCTCGGAAATTCACGCACTCAATGCGCTGGGTGTCGCGGAAGTACGGGTCATCGGTCCGCGTACGCTGCTGCCGAACTACGTGGAGGCGCTCGGGGTGAAGGTCTTCCACGACATGCACGGCGGCCTGGAAGACGTGGACGTGGTGGTGATGCTTCGTCTGCAGAATGAGCGGATGAACGGCACGCTTTTGCCGAGTGCGGGCGAGTTCTTTGCACACTACGGTTTGACGCCGGAGAAGCTTGCGCGTGCCAAGTCAGACGCAATCGTCATGCATCCTGGTCCGATGAATCGCGGCGTTGAAATCGACTCGACGGTTGCCGACGGCAAGCAGTCGGTGATCTTGCCGCAGGTCACCTTCGGCATCGCAGTGCGCATGGCGGTTATGAGCATTCTCGCCGGCAACTAAGAACGCTATGGATCTCCTCGATCGCATTGTCGCGCAGCCCCTCTCATTCGCATGAAGATCCAGATCAAGCACGGCAGGCTCATCGATCCGGCTACCGGCATGGATCGCATCGGCGATCTGTTCATTGCAGACGGCAATATCGTCGCCGGCGAAAAGGCGGTCGTATCATTTACGCCGGATCGAACCATCGACGCGTCCGGGCTGGTCGTATGCCCTGGGCTGATCGATCTTTCCGCTCGTCTGCGCGAACCCGGTTTCGAATACAAGGCTACGCTCGAGAGCGAGATGAAGGCCGCCATTGCGGGCGGCGTGTCGAGCCTCGTTTGTCCGCCTGACACCGACCCGCCGCTCGACGAACCGGGCCTGATCGAGATGCTGAAGTTTCGCGCACGTGGCCTCAACCAGGCTCGTGTCTATCCGCTCGGTGCGCTCACGCAAGGGTTGCAGGGCGAGCGCCTCACCGAGATGGCATTCCTGCATGAGGCGGGCTGCGTCGCCTTCAGCCAGGCCGACGCCCCGATCAGCGATAAGCAAGTGCTCCTGCGAGCGCTCGCTTACGCGCGCACGTTCGATTTCGCAGTATGGCTGCGGCCACAGGATGAAACCCTTTCGCGCGGCGGGGTCGCGCACGATGGCGAGCAGGCAACGCGTCTCGGCCTTCCCGTCATACCGTCGTGTGCAGAAACTGTTTCGCTCGCGGTGATCTTGATCCTGGCGAAAGCAACTGACGCTCGAGTACACCTCTGCCGCATCTCCACAGCGGACGGCGTCGAGCTCGTTCGCCAAGCCAAGCGCTCGGGCATGCGCGTGAGTTGCGATGTAGCTATTCATCACGTGCACTTGAGCGAGATGGATCTCGGCTATTTCAACTCGAACTGTCATCTCATTCCGCCGCTGCGCAGCGAAGCGGATCGACAGGCATTACGGGCCGGCCTCGCCGATGGCACGATCGACGCGATCTGTTCGGATCACGCCCCAGTCGATGATGATGCCAAGCAGGTGCCGTTCGGCGAATCCGAACCCGGCGCCACGGGTTTGGAGCTGCTGCTGCCGTTAACCCTAAAATGGGCAGTTCAGTCGAATCTGCCGCTGTCCGAGGCGCTCGCGCGCGTCACATCTGCGCCGGCGGGCGTGCTGAACCGCCCCGGCGGAACGCTGGCAGCAGGAAGTCCCGCGGACCTTTGCATATTCGATCCGCTTCGATCATGGGTAGTCGACCGCTCCGCGCTCTACAGTCAAGGCAAGAACACGCCGCTATTGGACACTGAGGTGCACGGTCAGGCGACGTATACCTTGGTCGCGGGCACGGTCGTATTCGATCGCGCACTTGAAATGCAGCGTTGACGGCACCAACACCTAGTCTCCGCGCCGGGAATACGGTTTCCATTTAGGGAACATCGCCTCCCGGCGACGAGTCTTAACGCCCGAAACACGCCCCAAATTTCCGCGAGCACCCTGGTCGGTTGCCGCCGCACCGAGATCTCAATAAACATGAATCCATTACTCGATTTTTCCGGGCTTCCGCGGTTTTCCGACATAACAGCGGAGGACGTCACGCCAGCGATCGATCGCCTGCTTGCCGACAATCGGACACTGTTGGCTCAGATTGGAACCGATCCGAATTCGCCTACCTGGGACGGGTTTGTGGCGCCGCTGGATGATGCCAATGAGCGCTTGGCGCGCGCGTGGGGGCAGGTCGCTCACCTCAACGCGGTGATGAACAGTCCTGCGCTGCGCGAAACCTACACCGCAAATTTGCCGAAGATCAGCAAGTACTACGCGGAGCTGTCGCAAGACCCCAACTTGTTTCGGAAGTACAAGGCGCTGCGCGAGAGCACGGCGTTCGATGCGTTGAACCCCGCGCAGAAAAAGATCGTCGACAATGAGCTGCGCGACTTCCGCCTCGGCGGCGCCGAGCTTGCCAGCGAAGCTAAGGAAGAATTCAAGCGGTTGCGTGAAAAGCTGGATGGTCTCTCATCGCGTTTCAGCGATAACGTGCTGGACGCGACCAACGCATTCGAGCTCTTCGTGACCGATGCCAGCGAGCTGGCTGGATTACCTGACGACGTGCTGGAAGCCGCGGCTGCGGCAGCCGCTGCCGATGGAAAAGGCGGCTGGAAATTCACACTGCATATGCCGAGCTACCTCCCGGTAATGCAGTACGCCGATAACCGCAGCCTGCGCGAGCGGATGTACTACGGCTATTACACGCGCTCTGCCGAATTCGGCGATCCAGACTGGGACAACGGACCGCTGATCGGGCAGATTCTGGAGAGCCGCCGCGCCTTGGCACAGCTGCTTAACTATGCAAGCTTTGCTGAGCTTTCACTGGCACCCAAGATGGCCGATACGCCCGCCGAGGTGCTGGCGTTTCTCAACGACTTGGCCGCACGCGTGCGACCATTTGCTGTTCGCGATTACGAGGAACTGCAGCAGTTCGCCCGCGAAGAGCTCGGCCTGTCCGACTTGCAAGCCTGGGATGTGTCCTGGGCATCCGAGAAGCTGCGTGGCGAGCGTTATGCGTTTTCCGAGCAGGACGTAAAACAGTACTTTCCCGAGACGCAGGTGCTGCCGGGGATGTTTAGTCTGGTGGAGAAAATCTACGGCATCGGCATAGTCCCGGGCAGCGCGCCGACCTGGCATCCCGATGTGCGATTTTTCGATATTTACGATCGGCACGCCAGCGACGGTAAACCTGCAACGCTGATCGGCCAGTTCTACATGGATCTGTATGCGCGCGCGTCGAAGCGGGGCGGTGCGTGGATGGACGACGCCATCACGCGAAAGCGCAAAGGAGATCGGCTGCAGACGCCAGTTGCTTATCTCAACTGCAATTTCTCGCCGCCGCTGGAAGGGCGTCCTGCGCTGTTCACCCACGACGAAGTCATCACGCTGTTTCATGAGTTCGGTCATGGGCTGCATCATCTGCTCACACAGGTCGAGCATCGCGGCGTTTCAGGCATCAATGGCGTGGAGTGGGATGCGGTGGAATTGCCCAGTCAGTTCATGGAAAACTTCGCCTGGGAATGGGCCGTCCTGCAAGAGATGACGGCGCATTTCGAGACCGGTGAGCGGCTGCCCAGACCTCTGTTCGACAAGATGCTCGCCGCCAAAAATTTTCACAACGGCATGCAGTTCGTGCGGCAGCTGGAATTCTCGCTATTCGATATGCAGTTGCATTCCGATTTCGAGCCCGGCGGACCCCGTAGCGCGTTGCAATTGATCGATGAGATTCGCCGCCGGGTCTCTGTGGTCGTTCCGCCCGCCTACAATCGCTTCCCCAATAGTTTTTCCCACATCTTCGCGGGCGGCTATGCAGCCGGCTACTACAGCTATAAGTGGGCTGAAGTCCTGTCCGCAGACGCCTACAGTCTGTTTGAGGAGCTTGGTGTCCTGAATCCAGAGGCTGGGGCGCGCTTCCGACGTGAGATTCTAGGCGTCGGCGGCACTCGGCCTGCGCTGGAATCCTTCAAGGCCTTCCGCGGCCGGGAGCCCAGTCTGGACGCCCTTCTCCGCCACAGCGGCATGGCGGTTGCTTAACAGTCTGGAGTCGACCCTCCCGAGGCCATCATGGACCCGCGCCCTATCGTTGTAACCTGCTGCCTCGCCGGCGCCGCCGCGCTTCTGATGCTTGCCGTCCCGGCCGCAGCAGACAAGCTATACAAGTGGACCGATAGGGCAGGCAATATCCACTACACCGATCTGCGGCCTACAGAAAAGGTAAGGGCGCAGGAGCGGCGCAAGTTCGGCGATAAACCCGCCGACGTAGAGCTTCCCTATAGCCTACAGAAGGCAGTCGGCAACCATCCGGTTACCTTGTTCACAGCGGATACCGGGTGTGCCGATGCGTGCGGCAAAGCTAGCAAACATCTCAAGCACCGCGGCGTACCGTATACAGAGAAGAATGCGCGCGATGGCGCTGTTGCCGAAGAAGTCAAAGCTGCAAACGGCGGCAAACTGGAAGTGCCATTCTTGAAGATTGGCAATCAGTTCATCCGCGGTTACGAGGAAAATGAATGGAACACGGCGCTGGATGCTGCCGGGTATCCGAAGACTGCGGTTGCGTCGAGCTCGACTATAAAAGCCAACATGAAGCGCGCTTCACCGCATGCGACACCGGCTGCGGCAGCGCCCGTTAGTGCGCCTAAGGCTGAACCCGCAGGAACTGACGGTACGCAGACACAATCACCTACGCCAAGCGACACGGCCACACCGCCTCAGCCAGAGGCCGACGGCGGCCCCACACCAGAAAATCGTTGAATCGTCTACTGAGTTAATTGGAAGGCGCCTTTCAGATGCCTCCGCACGCAGTCACAGGTTCATTGCCGGATACGATCTGGCTGATTTAGCCGGGCGTGCTGCTTTCATCCTACGGAAATCAGTTTCCCGACGGAGATCACACCCCTGAATGTTGATTGTTCGAATTCCTGCCTTCGATCTGTAGATCCTGAATCTTTCGAGTGAGCGTGTTGCGACCCATCCCCAGGAGATGGGACGCTTCGATACGGCGACCGCCGGTATGCGCAAGCGCCTTTTGAATCAGAGCACGCTCAAACTGGCGCGACATCTCATGCATGATGTTTTGCTCGCCGCGATTCAGGGCGTTCTCCGCTTCCTTTTCCAACGCGCCGATCCAGGTTTCGGTCGTCATCACGCGCTGTTCTTCTCGAAATTCCGGCGGCAGGTCGGCGATATCAACGCCGACTCCGGGCGCCATAACGGTAAGCCAGTGACATAGGTTCTCGAGCTGGCGAACATTGCCGGGAAAGTCATGGGCCAGAAGATATTTCACGGCGGCATCAGTCAGGCGCTTTGCATCGACACTCAGTTCCTTAGCGCTCTTGCTCATGAAGTACTTCGCCAGCAACGGAATGTCTTCACGCCGCTCACGTAATGCGGGTAGCCGCACTCGAATCACGTTGAGCCGATGGAACAAATCTTCACGGAACAAACCTAGCCGCACGCGGTTCTCGAGATCTTGATGAGTTGCCGCAATTATTCGCACATTGGCTTTGATCGGCTGATGCCCGCCGACGCGGTAAAAATTCCCATCGGACAACACGCGTAATAATCGGGTTTGCAGATCGGACGGCATGTCGCCGATTTCATCCAGAAACAGCGTCCCGCCCTCTGCCTGCTCGAAGCGTCCACGACGCATGTTCTGCGCGCCGGTAAATGCACCGCGTTCGTGACCGAACAGCTCGGACTCGAGCAGATCCTTCGGAATTGCCGCCGTGTTGATTGCGATGAAGGGTTTTGCCGCGCGCGGGCTGTGGCGATGCAGTGCGCGGGCTACCAGCTCCTTGCCCGTTCCCGATTCGCCGTTGATAAGCACGGTGGCATGCGACTGCGTGAGGCGGCCGATCGCCCGAAACACCTCTTGCATCGATGCAGCCTGACCGAGAATCTCCGGCCCGGTTTCAGACTCTTCCTGCACATCATCCTTACGCAGACTCTCTTCTATCGCACGACGAATCAGATCTACGGCGTGATCCACGTCAAATGGCTTCGGAAGATATTCGAAGGCGCCGCCTTGAAACGCGGCTACGGCGCTCTCGAGATCCGAATACGCGGTCATGATGATCACGGGCAGATTCGGGTGGCGCTCTTTCAGCTTCTGCAGCAATTCGAGCCCGGAACCGCCGGGCATGCGGATATCGCTGACCACGACTTGCGGCAGCGATGAGCCCAGAGCGTGCAGCGCCTCCTCGGCGGATGAGAATATTTTGAAGTCGATGTCCTCGCGCGCCAGGGTCTTTTCAAACACCCAGCGTATCGACCGGTCATCGTCGATGATCCATACAGGTTTCATGGTGTCGTCCGAGTGTTTTGGTACGTTACGGCGTGCCTGGATTACCGGGCTGGAGTAGGTCAGCATGGCACTGACCTCGGTAGCAGCGACCGGAGAAGCGGAGTGCGAAGTTGCTGCGAGCATGTTTTCATATAGATCGCTCAAGTAACCGTCAATGGCAGGAGAATCGTGAAGCACGTTCGGCCCGGCTCGCTTTCGAGCTCGATGATGCCCTGGTGCTGGGAGATAAAACTTTGCGCGAGCGTCAGCCCGAGTCCAGTGCCGCCTTCGCGGCCCGAAACTAACGGGAAGAAGATTTTCTCGCGGATCTCTTCCGGGACGCCGGGCCCGTTATCGATAATTTGAATCAGCAGCCCGAGACGATGCAGCTTGCGGGCGATCGTCACCTGCCGGGCCACCCGCGTACGCAGGACGATATCGCCGCGACCGGCGAGCGCCTGGGCCGCATTGCGTCCGATGTTAAGCAAAGCTTGGATAATCTGTTCGCGGTCGATCTGAGCGGCAGGCAAACTCACGTCATAGTCGCGGCGTACTCGGATGCCATTCGGGAATTCCGCCAGCACCAGGCTGCGCACCCGTTCCAGAGTTTCGTGGATGTCCAGACGCGTGAACTGAGGCGGCCGTTGCGGCGATAGCAGTCGGTCCATCAACGTCTGCAACCGATCAGCCTCTTTCATGATCACTTGTGTGTACTCGGCGAGCTCTGGGCGCTCGAGCTCGCGTTCGAGCAGCTGCGCTGCGCCACGCAACCCGCCCAGCGGGTTCTTGATCTCATGAGCGAGATTTCGGATCAACCAGCGACTGGCCTCGGTTTGATCCAGCAGCCGGGCTTCACGCGCGATACGAAGCTGCTGGTGAAGTTCAGTGAACTCGAGGAGGTAGCCATCGAACTTATCGATCTCGACCGGCGTTACCGTGCAGCTCACTTCGAAGCGCTCCTGTCCGGCCGTCGCCAAGCTCAACTCGTGCTGCGTGTAGCTGCAGTTGCGTTCCGCCGCCAACGCGATCGCGGTCTCGAGCTGAGAGTCGTCCGGGAAGGTATCGGAGATCTTTTGCCCGATCGTGTTGCGGGCGCTCAGTTTGAATAGATTTTCTGCGGCAGGGTTTGCGTATACGACGCGCAAATCGAGCCCAAGGCACAGCACGCCTGTCGAAAGGGCGTCGAGGCCGGGCGAAGCAAACGGTTGCGTCGAAGGAGCGTCACGCTTGCCCAGTACGAACGCCAAAGAGGCTTTTCTCATGGCGCTATATTGCACTGCAGCGAGGTGAAAAGGAACTGCGAAGGAGCAAAACTACGCGAGGTTTGATGCCTACTACCGTGGCTGACGAGGGGAATACGCCACGCGCGGCCGCGATGCGGCACTACTTTAGGTTCGCGAGTTCCTGCCGGATCGAGCTGACGTTCTTTTCGTGGACCGCTATGTCGTCCTGATATGGTTTTAAGCGGTCTAGAACGCGCTGGTAATTCTTCTCGTCCCCATTGCGAATCGACTCTTGCTCGCTCAGGACTTTGCGCGATTCCGCGAGAGAGTTCTGTTCGCGTGCGAGCTCGTCCTCCAAAATCTGCCGGCGCTGGTCGTCGCGCTTGCGTTGCGTCGTCGGCTCGACCTTCGGGCGTCCTCCGTCTATGGGAGCGGCCTGCACCCCTTCCTGCGAGCGCGGTTTGCCTGCTGCCGATGGTGCCTTGGGCTCGGGTATTACCGGCTCGGGTGGTTGAAAGCAATTGAGCTTGCGAGCGTTCTTGATCGTGACGTTCGAGTAGATGGTGTGGCCATCCTTGTCGACGTATTTGCACGTCTCGCCAAGAGCGGAGAGCGGCATTACGACTATTGCGAGAAGCAAGAGCGTGCGGCACATAACGATAGAGATTGCAGAGATAGGAAGGGATGGCGTCAGCGACGCTCACCCCGCCCAGTCTAAGGCAGCTGTTCTCTGTAATCAATCTACTGCTCCTCAGGGCGCGAAACGAAAAAGGGCGGATGCCCCGCCCTTTAACGCGCCCGCTGCGACGATTAAAGGCTGTAGTACATTGCAAACTCGACGGGATGAGTGGTCGTGCGGAAGGTATTGACTTCCTCCATCTTCAATTCGATATAAGCGTCCAACATATCATTCGAGAATACGCCGCCGCGCGTCAGGAACTCGCGATCGGAGTCGAGGTTCTCAAGCGCCATCTCGAGAGACGAGCACACGTTGGGGACTTTCTTCGCTTCTTCCGGCGGCAAATCGTAGAGGTTCTTATCGATTGGATCGCCGGGATGAATTTTGTTCTGAACGCCGTCGAGCCCAGCCATCATCATGGCTGCAAATGCCAGATACGGATTCGCCGTCGGATCGGGGAAACGCACCTCAATGCGACGCGCCTTCGGGCTGGGAACGTGCGGAATGCGGATCGACGCCGAACGATTCTTCGCGGAGTAAGCAAGGTTGATAGGGGCCTCGTAGCCTGGCACTAAGCGCTTGTATGAGTTCGTGCCGGGGTTGGTAATGGCGTTCAGCGCTTTGGCGTGTTTGATAATGCCGCCGATATAGAACAGCGCGAATTCTGAGAGGCCCGCATAGCCGTTGCCGGCAAACAAGTTCTGCTCGCCTTTCCAAACCGACTGATGACAGTGCATGCCAGAACCATTGTCGCCG
>JBBRGM010000122.1:0-10627 GCA_038240725.1 Burkholderiales bacterium
GCCGACAGCGTCGCGCCGCAGGGAGATGCGAGCTTCTATCTGAACGACGGCAGCACGTACGGTTCACCGACCACAATCAACTTTGGGAATCCGCTGAGCTACTTCGGCTTCTATTACGGATCGGTCGACGCCTACAATACCTTGCAATTATTTTCCGACAACACGCTGCTGGCTACCTACAGCGGCACCGAGCTCGGCAACCTGGTCGATCCCACGCTGCGCGGCGGTCTGTACGTGAACATATTCTCGTCAGGTACGGTAGAGAACTTCAACAGAGTCGTGTTCTCCTCCCCGGCCAATGCATTCGAGTCGGACAACCATGCCTGGCTTATCGCAACGCCCCCGACGCTGCCCACCGAGCCGGTCCCAGAGCCCAGCACCTACGCGCTGCTGGCAGCGGGATTGCTACTCGTCGGCGCCATCTCGCGCCGCCGTATGCAGTAAATATCGAGCGCGCGTAGCACGAGCCCTCGGCGATAAGCCGAGGGCTTTTTTTATGTCAGCGCGAAACCGTGAATGCCCTTCAGCACGCACAGGATCGCGGCCACGAACAAGACCACGAAGGTCAGCGTAGCACCCCAGATACGGCCGAACTTGAAATGAGCGGTGAAGCTCAGCGCGTAGCCATGCAGCAGGCGCCCGATGAGCAGCGCGATGCCGAGCGCATGGAGCACGTAGATTGAGGTGCGCGTAAGCTCGAGCAACGCCATCAACAGCAATATCAGCGGTACGTATTCTGCGAAATTCGCTTGGCCGCGGATGACGCGCAGCAAGCGAGGATCGCCACCGTCGCCCAGCGAGGTCCCGGTCTGGCGACGCATGACAACGCGGGCGCTCAAAACCAGAAACCACAAAGCCAACAAACCTGCATAGAACGGCGTAATGATCATGGTTCGCTCCGAAAAAGTGGACTGCCAAGGCTCACCGTCTTGCAAGCGCCGCGCCGGTTTGTCCCGCCCGCATCGCGCGCTCCGGTTGCGGCCACAGCCCGAACACGCGCTACTGCTTGACCTCGTCGGTGCGCACCTTGAAGCTTCTCAGCGTGTTGAGGCCAAACGTATTGCTGATCGCGACATCGGCGGCGTCGCGGCCGCGTGCGATCAGCACGCGGCCGATACGCGAGATGTTATTGCGCGGATCGAACGTGTACCAGCGCCCGTCCAGGTAGGCCTCGAACCACGCGGCAAAATCCATTGGACCGTACGGCGGCGGCATGCCGATATCGCCGAGATAGCCGGTGCAGTAGCGGGCCGGAATATTCATGCATCGACAAAACGCTACCGCGAGGTGCGTGTAATCCCGGCATACGCCGGTCTTTTCTTCAAATGCTTCCGACGCTGTTTTCGTGGAACGCGCATGTTGATACCCGAATGCGATGTGCTCGTGCACGAAGTCGCAGATCGCCTGTACCCGCGGCCAACCCATCGGTGTGTTGCCGAACAGATTCCACGCAACCTGCGACAGCCGATCGGTATCGCAGTACCGGCTTCCAAGCAGGAACACAAGCGTTTCTTCCGGCAAATGTTCGACCGGCAGCTGCTGTGCCGATGGGACGATCAGATCGGGCAGACCGGTATCGTTAACAAGCGCATCTGCAGAGAGCTGAATCTCTCCGGCTGGCGCAACAATTCGGCTGCACCAGTTGCCGAAGCCATCGCGGTAAGCGGAGATCGGCACAGATGGTTTGGTGATCAGGTGATCGGGAATGCTGATATCCGACACGCGCGACGAGTGCACGTGCAGCGTCAGAATCATGGGAGTCGGTTGCGGACAATCGAAGACCATCTCGTAGCCAACGCGGATTTGCATGGGAGATCTCCTTAACGTGGTCACATCAATCGCGCGTTCGACGGGGTGCTGTTTGGAAACTGCGCAATGCTTAGGGTGACGCTCGGACCGACAGTTCCCGATTACGCCCTGGCAAGATCTGCGCGCTGGTTATGCAAGCGATCGCGGCGCTGACGCCGGTTCGCGAAACCGCAGTGCGTTTTGTAACGACGCTACCAGTGCTTTTCTGACCGACGTCCACGCACTGCTCGCCTTGATCGCATACTTTTGGTTCACTTCGAGCTCAATTCCTACGTAAGTTTCGGGTGCAAAACGACGCCGCAGGAGCCGGGTCAAGCCGTCACCCTTTCCTGCGTATGGATAATTCCTGCGCACTCTGATGTGCGGCGCGCTCGCCTCGAGAGCCGCCTTCCACCGTTCGCATAGCATTACCTCACCTGCCCGCTCTGGATCGTACAAAAGACCGATGTCGCAATTGCGCACTTTGCCGTTCAGCTCCGGCGTGAAGCTGTGCGATGAAATGTGCGTCACGCGAGAGCCACTGGCGATTGCCTGACTGACTATGCCTTCGGCTTCGCTCCGATACGGTACATAGTGCTCCTCGATAATCTGCTGACGCACCGATTTGGGCGCCGCGCGCACGGCGTCCGAATGCAGCTTTGGATGACCGATCGATCGATTCAAATCGATGAGCAGTCGGCTAGTGGTAGACGTAACGAGCGGTGCGTCGAATGCGGCCGCCAGCTCCCTTGCCATGATCAGGGCGCCGATGTCATACCCGCGATGAGAATCCAGCAATTCTTGCGACGCATGGAACAAAGATCGATACGGCGCCGGGATTTTATTCCCGCCATGCTCGCAAGTTATCAGAATGAAGTCGCGCACAACTCAACGTGCGGCATTATCGATCTGCTACCAGCGCAGATCAGGGAGCTGGCTGAACACGTTCCGCGTACCGGCGCTCCACTGATTGCTAAGTGCGGTGAAGTAGGCATCGCCATCGTCGAATCGTCGGCGCATCTGGATTTCCAGGCTGTCCCGCTGATAGCAGATCAGATCGATGGGCATGCCCACCGAAAGATTGCTGCGCATGGTGGAATCGAACGAAACCAGGACGCATTTCGCCGCGTCGGCCAAAGGCGTCGAGCGCGTGATGACGCGATCGATAATCGGCTTGCCGTACTTGGTCTCGCCGGTTTGTAGATAAGGCGTCTCCAGGCCGGCCTCGATGAAGTTGCCGACCGCGTAGATGCGAAACAGCCGTGGCGGCTCACCTCTGATCTGACCGCCCAGGATGAACGAGGCATTGAACTTGATCTCGGTCTCGGCGAGGTATTCGCCGTCGCGGTGATCGATGTCGCGCATCGCATCGGCGACGAGCGTCGCCACGTCGAACATCGTTCTTGCGTTCCACAGATTGGGCTTGCCGGCTTCTTCGGCCCTTTGTTTGAGCAAGCTGTTTACCGCCTGCGTACCCGCGAGGTTGCCCGAGCTCAGCAGCACGACTACGCGATCGCCCGGCCGCTCCAGCACCGTCATCTTGCAGAATTTGGCGAAGTTGTCGACACCGGCGTTTGTGCGAGAGTCCGAGGCGAAGATCAACCCCTGGTCCAGCATGATGCCCACACAGTACGTCATTTCTAGAATCGTCGAAGAGTTGCGCCAGCGGATGGTCGTCGTATCTCACCTGCTGCAGCATGCAGCGCGGGAAACCGGGTGCTGCCGCATCCGGTAGCGGCAACCGTCCCTGCACCAACACGATGCAGCGCCGTCGAATCGATCGACACGCTGCTCTGACTGGGATTGTTCAAGGAAGATCGCTGGACAGGCACACTTGTTTGGTTGCCAAAGTATACACGCGACAATTGCGAGACGGCGCGACTCGCCTATGCTGCGAAGCGTGTCCCTCCGACTTCACGCTCGAACGCGTCCGCTCAGTCGGCGACGGTGAGGTATGCGGTATGCCGAGCCACATCGCCATGATCGTCGGTCCAGGTAAACAGCAGATCGGCGCTGTGCGTGGCGGCGAGATAAAAAACAAAATACGGATTGGTGGAGACCGCTGGATGCAGCGTTGCACGGAAGACTTGCTGACCGTCGTACGTGCAGGTAAAGCTCTCGACGATGTGGCGTGCGATCGGACGACCCATGTTGTCCAGGCGGAAGCCGGACTCCATTGGGTGGGTAATCATCGCGCGGATCTCGACCGCATCACCGCGCCGAGCCGTTTGCGGTATACGCACGCGCGCGACCATCTCGCTCATGGCGCGCAGCCGCCAACGGTGACTTCGACGTCAACCGCAGCCGACCACAACGAGCCATCGCTCATCACGGCGACGCCACGTATCTGCTGAGATGCGGCGATGCGAATTCGCGTTGCTACGCGAGCGCGTCCATTGTATGGGCCTAGCTCAACGCTCAGGACGCGCGGAAGCGGATTGTTCTCGGCGAACAAATGAATGCTCTTCACATGGTCCTGGGCGGTCATCGGACTTTCGACGGTGATCGCGACCGGTACGACGCTGCCATTTTCAGCTAGGCGCGGTACCTCGAGCTTCAGTTTTCCCGGGGTGATGGGACGATCGCCGAACGCCTCACGCAGCGCAATCGCAAGATCATCCGGCGTCGCAACCGACGGTCGCACCAGTAGAAAACCGACACCGGCCGCGATCGCGCGCAACGTGGTGCGCCGTCGACTGAATGCCGACGGATGGCGGTCAGCCACCGGCTTCGCCCGGCGCGCGATGCCTTTCCTTTCGCCAGGACTCAGACGTACGAGAAGCCGTGCTGCTTGAGCGGCATCGAACGAATCCGTTTGCCGGTCGCCGCAAATATCGCGTTGCACAGTGCGGGGACCACGGCGCCGATCGGCGGCTCGCCGACACCGCCCCAGAAGCCGCCGCTGGGCATAACGATCGTCTCGATTTTGTCGGGAGCTTCGGCCAGACGCAACACCGGATAGTCGGAGAAGTTGCTTTGTACGACCCGGCCGTCCTTGATCGTGATCTCCTCGTGCATTGCCGATCCCAGCCCCCACAGCACGCCACCCTGCATCTGCGCCTTGACTGCATCCAGATGCACGACGTAACCCGGGTCGAGCGCGACGATCACCCGCTTCACATCGATGCCGGTGCCGTCCTTCACTTCGATCTCTACCGCAGCCGCGGTGTAGCTGCCATAAGAATCGACGACAGCGATACCGCGGTGGATCCCCTTCTCAGCAAGCGTTCCCCAGCCGACCGCTTTGGCAACCGCATCGAGTACCGCGAGGTCTTTCTGCTTGTTTCGCAGCAGCGGCCGACGGAACGCGTAAGGGTCCCGGCCTGCGGCATGCGCCACCTCGTCGATGAAGCATTCGCGGAAAATCGGGTTGTTGGTGTGCGCAACCGCACGCCAGAATCCAGGCGGCACGTGCGTGTTGCGCATCGCATATTCATCGGTGTAGTTCGGCACCGCGTAGGGCATATCTTGAAATGAGCGCGTATTGACGGGGTCGACGCCATTCTTGATGTCGCTGGGACGAACCGTCGCCCAGATGGATTGATCCGCCTGGCGAACGTGCCAAGCGATCCAATTTCCGTCGGCGTCCAGCCCTGCGCGCTGCTTGACCAGCGCCACCGGGCGATAGCGGCCCTGCTGCATATCTTCTTCTCGCGACCATTGCAGGCTCACCGGCGTGCCTGGCAAGGTCTGCGCGATGAGCACCGCCTGCTTGGTATATTCCTGATGCGCACCGCGCCGACCGAACGCGCCGCCCGCATGCATCTTATGCACGATCACCTGCTCCAGTGGAATGCCGGCCGCTTCGGATGCGGCGGCAATCGTCGTCTCGCCATTTTGCGTACCGACCCAGACTTCGACCCGGTCTTCATGCACTAACGCGGTGGCGTTCTGCGGTTCCATCGTGGCGTGGTTCATGTACGGCGCGTAGTACTCCGCTTCGATGATCTTCTCCGCACCTGTGATTGCCGATTCGCAATCGCCGTCTTTGCGCGCGACCGGCACGTCCTTCGCGTCGATTCCGGTTCGCAAGAATTGTTTGATCGATTCGCTCGAAACCTTATCGTTGTCGCTCGCTTCCCATTCAACAGGCATCTGCTTGAGGGCCTGATTGGCGCGCCACCAATTATCCGCAACGACGGCGACCCAATCGTCACCGCGCACGATTTTCTTCACACCGCGCATTGACTTGATCTTGCTGTCGTCCGCGCTTTTCAATTTGCTGCCGAACACCGGGCATTGCGCGATGGACGCGTGCAGCAGACCGGGCAAGCGAACGTCGGCCGCATAGAGTTGTTTGCCGGTCGTCTTGTCGGGAATGTCGAAGCGCGCGGGCGATGTGCCGATCAACTTCCACTGTTTCGGATCCTTGAGCTTGGGATCCTTCGGCACCGGCAAGCGAGACGCGGCATCGGCGACTTTGCCGTATGTCTTACGGCGATTGCTCCCCTCGTGCGTGATTGCACCGCTGTCGGCGCTGCACTCGGCCACAGGGACGCGCCATTCCTGCGCCGCCGCTGCGATCAGCATTTCGCGCGCGGCGGCGCCGCCTTTGCGCACGTATTCCTGCGATTCGCGAATGCCGCGGCTGCCGCCGGTCGACATCGAGCCGAAGACCCGATCGCGGCGTACATGTTCATTTACGTCTGCGTATTCCGCGCGAACGTTTTGCCAGTTGCAGTCGAGCTCCTCAGCAATCAGCATCGCTAAGCCGGTGAAGGTGCCCTGCCCCAGTTCCGAGCGTGCGATTCGAATGGTGACGAGCTCATCGGGCCGAATAACGATCCAATGCGTGAGCTCCGGAACGGATGCAGCGGCAGATGCATTCGGAAGCGGGATGCCAAACGCGAATCCGCCGGTCAACGCAGCGGTCTTAACCAAAAAATCGCGCCGGTCGGTGCGAATGGATTTGCTCATGCTGTCCTCCTCAGACCGACTTGGCAGCAAGATGGATGGCGTCGCGCACACGCGCATACGTTCCGCAACGACAGATATTGGTCATTGCTGTGTCGATGTCGGCGTCGCTTGGATTCTTGTTCTGCTCGAGCAGCGCTGCGGCAGCCATGATCATGCCGCTCTGACAGTAGCCGCATTGCGGGACCTGCAACTTCACCCAGGCTTTTTGCACGGGATGCGCACCGTCTTGCGACAACGATTCGATCGTGGTTATCTTCTTGCCCTGCGCCGCAGATACCGGCAGCACACATGAGCGCGTCGGCTGCCCATCGACATGGACCGTACAGGCGCCGCACATCGCGATACCACAACCGTATTTGGTTCCGGTGAGATTGAGCTCGTCGCGCAAAACCCACAGCAGGGGCATATCGGGCTCGACATCGACAGTGAACTGCTTAGCGTTTACGTTGAGCATGGTCATCATGTGCTCCATCGAAAATGGGATCGCGCCTGAGCCCGCGATCGATCGATTCGAAAACTTGCAGAGTTGGAGGTTCAAGTGATCTTACGCGATTTGAAATGGACCGACGTGAGGGAAAATAGGCGATGCAGACTCGCCCCTATCGCGATACGCTTACGTATCTACCGGTTCGCCAGAAGACGATGACCATGAAGATTTCGATGGACCTATCTCCGCTGAGGGCAAGTGCCTGGTTCACTCTGGCATTGGCTGCGCTAATGATAAGCGCCTGTACGGGCGACCCTGCACGCGGGACGAATGCGACAGCGCGTATCCCGGCAACGCCCGTGGACCAGGACGGTTATCTACAGTCGCTATATGCCGACGCTCGGCTCGATCCCATTCGCGACAAAGTACCGTTATTGCTCCGGCCGGGCGCGATCAAGTCCAGCCATCTGAGCAACGATGCGAGGGCGCAGTTCGCCGAACGTAAAGCGATCGCGGCATGGGTCGAAGTGCGCGAGCGCGCTCAGGCATATCAGACGCAGCGCAACGGTCCGCCCTCGCCGATGCTGATACAGACGCGGAAACAGGTCAGCGCTGCGATCGTGCAATTGCAGGCAGGTAAGCTGAGTTATGGTGACTTTGCCAGACGCGTGCAGGAGATCGACCGCGAGCACCAGGCCGCCGTAAAACAAAATCTGAGCGCGCCCAGCGACGCCTCCGCGCGCTAGATCGGGCGTTGCGGACCGATCTATCTTTCCGCGGTGAAGCCCTGACCGATCCGTTATGCATCCGACTCACTATGACAGCCTAAAGATTGCACGCGACGCGCCCATCGAGGTGATTCGCGCGGCCTATCGTGCGCTGTCGCAAAAATCTCATCCCGATCGCAATCCTGACGATCTCGATGCCGCTGAAAACATGGCGAGGCTCAACGCGGCGTACGAGGTGCTTGCCGATCCGCAGAAGCGAGCGGAATACGATGCGTCTCTCCGCATTGCCGAGTCGGCATCGATCGACGAGCGCGAGATCGAGTCTGCGTATGCGCCGCGCCGCTGGACTCGCGAGTTCCGGGCGCCTGACCCTGCCGACGAGGCGCGCAAGGTGCACACGTTTGTTCGTCGCACTGTGATCCCGTTGTGCACGATTGCGGTTCTGGTTGCGGTCGTGTGGTACATCGGAACCGAGCTGCATCGGCAAAAAGGAGTGCCTGAGATCACCGCAGCCGCGCCGTATGAATTCCAAGATCCGACTCTGCGCCCCGACGGGACGCGATCGCGGACACGGCACTCCGACGCCCCGGCGCGGGCAGAAGCACCGCCGGCCGCAACTACGCCGGCCGCCGCTATCGATGGCGCTCTGTCTGCCCAAGACCAGGCGTTCCCGGAATCGAACGACGCGCTGCCTTCTGCGACCGACAAGCCGGCGGCAAAAGCAACATCGCCTAGCGCTGCGACGAAAGCCGCGCCGTCGAAACGCGCCGATGCCGTCAATGTACGGCCGCCGAAGCCACGTGTAAAAGCGAATGGACGTGAAGCGCCGGCGCCTGCAACGGTTGCCAAGAATGGCCTGTATCTGAGACCCGCTACCGCACCCAATGGCGAAGGTTGGCCGTCCACATCCGACTACATCTCCGGCTACGAGCAGCTGGATATGGACGGCCTGTCGCAAGTGACTATCGATAATTCCAAAAATGACTTCGATGCTTTCGTCAAAGTGATGTCGCTCGCCGAAGGTGAGCCCAGGGTCGTACGCACCTTATATGTGTCGGCGAGCGATCGGTTCGCGGTAAAAGAGTTGCCGTCCGGGACGTATGAGCTGCGCTACGAACTGCTCGACTCCGGAGTGTTATTACGGTCAGGCGTGTTCGCACTGGAAGAGTCGGCGATCGCAAACGGCACGCGATACAGCATGGTTACCTTGACTCTGCAGCGCACGCCGGACGACAGCGTCAACACCTATGCGTTATCCGAGCGCGAGTTCTTTCGGCGATGACTTCGCAAAGCATGCTCGCGCCACGAGATTGACCGCGCACGGCTCGCTTCCTGACCTGCGACAGCTCTTCTCCTGCCTGCACATTCGCTGCATTCGCAGTCGAGCCGACGCAAGTACGTAACACCGCAGTCATATAACGGCGCAGTTACCTGCCGGCGTGCGCAAGTCTGTTTTCGCGTCCCGCCGACCTATCGCACACTTCAACACGGGCCGCTGCGACTCGAGTGCGACTTAGCGTGCACCAGCTGTATCTCCCGCAAACAGCGCTTCGATGTATTGCTACCAACGCAACGCAGCCTCGCACGCCGACAACACTCCCCGTTGACTTTTGCAGATTGCTGACGGCTTGCATTTTGCTCAGTAGGCCCCGGGGTCTGCTTACCGTCAAACACTCGGTGATCAAGGTTAAGAAGTGCGACTGCGAAGTTTGCATTGCTTGGCCAGAAAACCGCGACTCACATGTAAGCAGGCGAATCGAAGTAGCGGTAGTCAACGCATGCAAACAACTGCAAGGAATATTGATGACAACACTTAACAACGCTGCCGGCAAAAGCCGCTTGACTGTTCTAGCACGCGCACTGGGCGTTGCGTTTATCGGCCTGCTCGCTGTTGCCGTACCGTGTACGTCGAACGCGGCCACCGCGACTTCGACTGCGAACGGCATCTGGATTTCGTCCACCGAGATCCAGAAGTTGCCGATGACGGGCAAAGCCTGGCAAAACGTGAAGTCGGCCGCTGACGGCTGGCTGGGTTCGGCGAACGTATCGGATCAGGACAGCAAGCATGATGTGAACACGCTGGCCGCTGCGCTCGTTTATGCGCGCACCGGCAACGCGGCGTATCGTACAAAAGCGGCTGATGCCATCATGGCGGCCATCGGCACTGAAGCCCACGGCCGCACGCTGGCGCTGGCGCGCAACCTCGTCTCGTATGTGATCGCTGCTGACCTGATCAACCTGGGTGACTTCGATGCAGCCAAGGATAAGACTTTCCGCACATGGCTGGCCGCGGTTCGCTACAAAGAGCTGGACGGCAAAACGCTGATCAGCACGCACGAAATCCGCCCCAACAACTGGGGCACGCATGCGGGCGCTTCGCGCATCGCAGTCGACATGTATTTGGGCGATACCGCTGACCTCGAGCGCGCAGCAAAGGTGTTCAAAGGCTGGCTGGGCGATCGTGCTGCTTACAGCGGTTTCAAGTATGACGATTTGTCCTGGCAGATCAATGCTAAGACTCCCGTCGGCATAAACCCGGTTGGCTCGACGAAGAATGGTCACTCGATAGACGGCGCGCTGCCTGACGATATGCGTCGTGGCTGCTCGTTCAAGTGGAAGCCTTGCTCCACCGGCTATGCGTGGGAAGCAATGCAGGGTGCAGTGGTCGAAGCGCAACTGCTGTCGCGCGCTGGCTATGATTCCTGGCACTGGTCGGACAATGCAATGTTCCGCGCCACTATGTTCCTGTACAAGCTCAACGAAGAAG
>JBBRGM010000123.1:0-10557 GCA_038240725.1 Burkholderiales bacterium
CTGACGATCGGCATTCTGTTCGGTATTTACTCATCGGTGCTGGTCGCGAGTCCGATCGTGATGTGGTTGGGCGTGTCGCGAGAAGATCTGGTCAAGCCGGAAAAATCCAAGCAAGAAGCGGTGGTTTAATCCTGCGTGACGCGCTGCCGCTTCGCCCCAGTGAGGCTGCAGTCCGTATGTTCGTCTTTCGTGAGCTGAGATCGTGGATGTCTTGTCGAGCTTGATCGATCTGCTGGTACATCTCGACCGCCATCTACTTGCGCTCTCGCAAGACTACGGCGTCTGGATCTATGCAATCCTGTTCCTTATCGTCTTCTGCGAAACCGGCCTGGTGGTAACGCCGTTCCTCCCCGGCGATTCATTGTTGTTCGTCGCCGGTACCTTGGCCGGTGCCGGCGCCATGAACGTTCACCTGCTGGTGATCGTGCTCATTCTTGCAGCGGTTGCGGGTGACTCGCTCAACTACGCAATCGGCCGCTGGATCGGGCAGCGCATCTACGGCTATCGCGACACGTGGTTTTTCAAGAAGGCATTCATCGAGCGCACGCATGGTTACTTCGAACGCTACGGCGGGCGCACCGTAATCATTGCGCGCTTCGTACCGATCGTGCGGACTTACGCGCCGTTCGTAGCCGGCATCGGCCGCATGGACTATGGACGCTTTCTCATGTTCAACGTCGGCGGTGCGGTGTTGTGGGTTGCCTTGCTGGGGTATGCCGGCTACTTCTTCGGCAACATTGCGATCGTGCAGAAAAATCTCACGCTGGTGATCTTCGGCATCATTTTGCTGTCGATTGCACCGGCGATCATCGAGGTGCTGCGCGCGAAGCTCAAACGCGCTTAAGCGCGCTAGATTTCTCGCGCGAGTTGCGCGGCGAGCCCGGTGTAGGTTGCCGGGGTAAGTTGCAGCAAACGTTCTTTCTCCGATTCCGGAAGATGCAAGTCGCGGATGAACGCATGCAGCGCGTCGCGCGTGATGCCTTGCTTGCCACGCGTCAATGATTTGAGTTGCTCATACGGTTCGGACAGGCCGTAGCGCCGCATGACGGTTTGAATCGGCTCGGCTAGCACGTCCCAATTGTCCTGCAGATCTTCCTGCAGCCGCGTGCGATTGATCTCGAGCTTGTCGAGACCGGTTGCGCAACTGTCCCACGCCAGCAGAGTGTGTCCCAACGCTACGCCGACGTTGCGCAGCACGGTCGAATCGGAAAGATCGCGTTGCCAGCGCGACACCGGCAGCTTGCTCGCAAGGTGATTGAGCAATGCATTCGCGACGCCGAGGTTGCCTTCCGAGTTTTCGAAGTCGATCGGGTTTACCTTATGCGGCATCGTCGAGGATCCAACTTCGCCCTCCCGCGTGCGCTGCTTGAAGTAACCCAGAGAAATGTAGCCCCACAAATCTCGGTCGAGGTCGAGTATCACCGTGTTGATCGCGGCGTAGGCGTCGAACAACTCCGCCAGCGCATCGTGCGGCTCGATTTGCGTTGTGTAGGGGTTGAATTCGAGAGCCAGGCTGTTAACGAACGCCTTCGCGAACACCGGCCAGTCGATGCCTGGATATGCGGCGACGTGCGCGTTGTAGTTGCCCACGGCGCCGTTAATTTTGCCGGTGACGCTTACGCGCGCCAGGCGGTCACGTTGGCGCTGCAGGCGCGCTGCGTAATTCGCCAGCTCCTTGCCCATTGTCGTCGGTGTTGCGGCCTGGCCATGCGTTCTCGACAACATCGACGCGTCGGCAAGGTCATGCGCGAGATTGATCAGACGTTGCAAGATTCGCTCGAGCGCGGGCAGCATGATGTGCAGCCGCGAGTCTTGCACCATCAAGGCGTGGCAGAGGTTGTTGATATCTTCCGATGTGCACGCGAAGTGAATGAACTCGCTCACGCGCTGCACCTCGGTATTGCTGGCGAGGCGCTCTTTGATCCAATACTCGAGCGCTTTTACATCGTGATTGGTGCGTGTCTCAATCGCTTTGACCTGCTCGGCATCCTCGACGGAGAAAGTGTCGGCGACTCGCTCCAGTTCTTCCATTGCTGACGGTGAGAACGCGGGCACTTCTGCGATTGCTGCCTCGCGGCCAAGGGCTTTGAGCCATTCGAGCTCGACGCGCAAGCGCAGGCGGATGAGGCCGAACTCGCTGAAGATGTCGCTCAGGCTTGCAACTTTTTTGAAGTAACGCCCATCGAGCGGCGAGAGCGCGGTAAGCGGAGACAACGTAAGGGGCGTCAGAGCCATGAAACACCGAACGGTATTGGGACTGAATTCTAACATGCCGCCATGCGGCCAATGCTGACCCGCAAATACGGAAGCGCGACAGCCTCGTTCAGCGCCTAGGTGATGATGCCGCCCCCGACGCAGCGCTCGCCGTCGTACAGCACCGCCGACTGGCCGGGTGTAATCGCCCATTGCGCGGTTGCGAACTCGATATCGCACGCATCGCTTGTCAGCCGCGTCATCACGCAGGATGCATCGGGCTGGCGATAACGTGTTTTCGCCGCGTAAGAGCGGCTGTCGTCAGGCGGGTCACCTGCTACCCAGGTGAGCTGCGCGGCAGTCAGCTTCGTGTTGCACAGCGCGGGATGATCGTGGCCCTGAACGACCAGCAACCGATTGCCCGCGATGTCTTTGCCGGCAACATACCAGGCATCGCCCTCGCCACCGATCCCCAAGCCCTGGCGCTGACCAATGGTGTAGTACATCAGGCCTTGATGCGTGCCGAGCGTCTTGCCGTCGAGCGATTCCATCGGTCCCGGCGAGGTCGGCAAGTAGCGCATCAAAAACTCGCGAAAGGGCCGCTCGCCGATAAAGCAGATTCCGGTACTGTCGCGCTTGGCGTGGATCGACAGCTCGAGTTTGCGCGCGAGCTCGCGCACATCGCGCTTGAGCCGATCGCCGAGCGGGAACAGCGTTTTCGAAAGCTGTGTCTGGTTGAGTCGATACAGAAAATAACTTTGATCTTTGCTCGCGTCGGCTGCTTTCAGCAGTTGCACGCGATCGCCATCGCGCTCGACCCTGGCGTAGTGACCGGTCGCGATGAAGTCTGCGCCGAGCTCGAGCGCATGATCGAGGAAAGCCTTGAACTTGATTTCCGAATTGCACAGGACATCGGGATTCGGCGTGCGGCCGGCGCGATATTCCTCTAGGAAATTGGCGAACACACGCTCGCGATATTCCGCGGAAAAATTCACCGCCTCGATGTCGATCCCGATCCTATCTGCAACCGAAACCGCATCGATCAGGTCTTCCCGCGATGTGCAATATTCGTCCGTGTCATCGTCCTCCCAGTTCTTCATGAACAGGCCGATAACCTCGAACCCTTGTTCCTTCAGCAACCATGCGGCAACTGAGGAGTCGACGCCGCCCGACATTCCTACAACTACTCTCTGCTGTGCCACGTCGCGCTCCGATCAATCGCGGTCAATCAACAATTCCAGCGGATAGCGCTGCCCGCTTAGATAATCTTCCACACACTGCAGTACCAGCGGGCTGCGATGCAATGCGGTCCCGGCCCGGATCGCTTCCAGCGGCAGCCAAACGGCGCGCACGACACCAGCGTCCAACGCACGTCCGGGCTCGGGTCCCGATACGGTTCCGGAAAACGCAAAGCGCACGTAGGTCAGATCCTTCGCGGGGTGATGCCAGCGATAGATGCCGATCAAGGCTGCGGGCGAGAAACGATATGCGGTCTCTTCCAGGGTTTCGCGGACCGCGGCCTCGACGATCGATTCGCCAAGCTCCAGGTGTCCTGCCGGCTGATTGAAGCGGACACCCTCGTCGGTCCGTTCTTCGACCAGGAGGAACCGGCCCTGCGTTTCGACGACCGCTGCGACGGTAACGTGGACACCGCTCATAAGCACTCCATGGCTGGGAATGAATCCGCCCTGCGTCGCTCGACGTATCGCAAGCAACACTTTCCCAACTCAGCGAGCCTGAACAGCGATGAAGCTGACCACGAGTCGCGCGGAAAAGAAAAAGGCAGGGTTGCGCCCCGCCTGTCGGTAAGCATCGCGGCAGCAGCCGCGATGCGAGAACTAGCGCTTGTCGTCTTGCTTGCGAGGCTCCTGCTAATCCTTTTTCGCTTCTTCGTCTTTCTTCTGCTGATCGTCGGTTTGCTTGGCTGGCGGGGCAATCTTGGCGCCGGACTGGCTAAGCTGGGATGCGTCGTGCGTCGGCGCGACGCCCGCGAGACCGGCGGTACTGAATACTAGCGCTGCTGTAGCGGTGACTAATGAGAGAATGGTTTTCATAGAGATTTACTCGACTCGGTGGGCGGATTAGACACAATGCTGTCGGCGCGGCACACACATGAGTGGGGCGGGCGCTGGACAACGACTTGGGTAGAATAATAGCGCGTTTACGCCAGCGTCAACCCGCCCCGCGGCACGTCGATATAGCTAAGGCAGTTGTTTGGCAAAGCGGCTGAAAGCGCGCTCGCACCAGTTCAGTATGATTGATGGCAATTACGCGTTGGATCATGGGATCCCGCGTTCCGTTGAGGACTTCGTATGAGGCAATTTTTTTGGCTGCTGGCGTTAGGCGCGTGGGTCAGCTTCGCGCAGGCGGCGCCGGCGATGAAAGCGAGCGAAGTTGCGCCGTGCCGGCCGAACATGCCCGAGCGTATGACGTCGCTGCCGGGCTTATTCACGGTACACGTTGTGTGCGATCACGTTTTATTCGAGATCCCGCTGAAGATGCTGGATCGCGACATGCTGCTCAATACCGAGTTTGCGGCGCTATCTACGGGAAGCGACTTCGTGGCCCCGGGGTCGGTGGTCGACACGCGGGTCGTACGCTGGGTTCGTCGGGGAAACAAGGTCTACCTCGAGACCGTCCGCTATGAGATGTGGGCACCCAACATGCCGAGCCTGCAACGCGGTGTCGAGGAAGCATCGCTGCGAACCGTGATTCGCGCTTTCGATGCGGTCGCTGAAGGCGCAGACGGCGCGCCGGTAATCGACATGACCGGTCTCTTCGCGACCGACGTCCCTGATGGTTTCGGACGCGAGTTCAAGCAGCATTTTCGGATGGCGTCCGTCGATCCGAAACGCTCCTACATCGAGAGCGCAAAATCGTTTCCGCACAACATCGAGATCCGCTTTCATCAAACCTGGGTGCCTGATCCCAAGGATTTGCTGAGGTCGTCCGAGGACGATCCGGTGCCGACCGCGCTGGGGTTCATCTTCCATACGAGCATGCTGCTGCTGCCCGAAACGCCGATGCATGCGCGCTACCACGATGAGCGTGTCGGGTATTACGCGACTGAGTACGACGATTACGGTACGGCGGAGCACGGCAAAGTGCGCCGGGCTTTCATCAATCGATATCGCCTGGAAAAGAAAGACCCGAAAGCCGAGGTGTCGGAGCCGATCAAGCCGATCTTGTTCTACATCAGCCGCGAAGTGCCGGAAAAATGGCGGCCCTATCTAAAAAAGGCAGTCGAGGACTGGCAAGGACCGTTTGAGAAGGCGGGTTTTCGCAATGCAATCGTGGCGCGCGACGCGCCCACGGAAGAGGAAGACCCGAACTGGGATCCGGAAGATGTCCGCTATTCGGTGCTGCGGTGGACGCCAAGCGGAAGGCAGAACGCAATGGGACCCGCGGTAGTAGATCCGCGCAGCGGCGAGGTCATCTCATCGCACGCGATTTTCTGGCATGACGTGCTGCGGCTGGCGGAGACCTGGTACTTCACCCAGGTCGGACCGCTGGACCCGCGCGCGAACAAGCTGCCGCTGCCGGACGAAGTGATGGGCGAGCTATTGCGCTACGTCGCGAGCCATGAGGTCGGCCATGCGCTGGGGCTGCGCCACAACTTCAAAGCGCATTCCGCCTACACGGTTGAGCAACTCAGGAGTCGCGAATTCACCGAACAGTGGGGAACGTCGGCGTCGATCATGTCCTATGCGCGTTTCAACTACGTCGCTCAGCCCGGCGATAACGCGGCGTTGATTCCAAAATTCGGACCGTACGATTTCTTTGCCATCGATTGGGGCTATCGGCAGTACGGAAACGGCATGACGTTCGATGACGAATGGCCGATTCTGGATCGACTCGCGGCACGCCAGCTGGAAGATCCCATGCTGCGCTTCGGCGGTGAAGATGCGGTTGCGACGCTGGATCCGGGTGTGAATACGCAGGTCCTGGCATCCGATCCGATCGCTGCGGCCGAGATGGGCTTGCGCAACGTCGATCGCGTCATGGCCATGTTGATTCCCGCCACGACCGATCTCGGCAAGGACTACTCCAAGCTCGCGGAGATGTATCAAGCGCTTCTGGCGAAGCGCGATAACGAGCTTGGCGCTGTCGCTAAATTGGTGGGCGGCGTGACGGAGACACGCTATCAGGCTGGCCGAGGCAAGGCGCCATTTGCGGCGGTGCCCCCGGAGCGGCAGCGGCAAGCGGTCAAGTTCCTGCTCGACCGGGGATGGACGACGCCGAAGGCTCTGCTCGACCCGGATGTGCTCATGCGGATTGCACCGGCGGGCGCGACGGATCCGCTGCAAGGCTCCAACGTAAAGCTGTTGTCCAAGCTCCTGCGTCCGTCGGTGTTCAATCGCATGGCGGAGGCAAAGGCGCTATCCAACGGAAAGGGCAGCTATTCGGGAATCGAATTACTACGCGATCTCAACGACGGATTGTTCAACGAGCTGGATCGCCCGCAGCCGACGATAGAATTTTATCGTCGCGCTCTGCAGCGCAACTATGTCATCTTGCTGCTGGTATCGACCGGGGCCATCGATAACCCGGCGGATGCCTCTGCAAACATCGACGATGGGCAGCGCGACGGGGGCAGCGTGACCAAGAAACGCGGCACTGTATCTCACGATCTTGCGTATCTGGCATCGCCGCTGGCGGATACCGCGCGGCAGTTCACCGCTGCGCCCGGACGTCCAAGCGAGTTCAGATCGGCACTGCGAGCGGGTGTCGGTCATCTCGCAATGAAGATCGACCACGCGCTAAAGAAGGTTATGGACCCTGATACCGCTGCGCACCTGCGGGATTTGCGCGCGGATTTGGATCGAGTTCTGTAGCGCAATAGAGCGCTGCGCAAGACGACGGGAAATAAAAAAGGCAGGGTTAAACCCTGCCTTTTTTTATCCTGGCGGACCAGGAAATCCCCGGCTAGCCGGGAGACGCCTTACTGCGCGTCTTTGTGCTTCTTCTTGTGGGTCTTTTTCGCGGCCTTTTCTTCGTCGGCTGCACGACCGGGCTTGCCGGCGTCGCCACCGGACTTCACGGTACCGTCATCAATGGCACGGCCGGGCTTGTTGGTGTCGCCGCCTGACTTGACGGTGCTGTCATCGATAGCACGGCCGGGCTTGTCGAGGGGGTCAGCTGCAACTGCTGCGAACGTAACGGCCGCGAACAACGCGGCGATGCTGGCGGAAACGAGCTTGCGCATAGTCTCTCCCTAAAAGGATGAAATGAAGGAACCAAAAATAAGCGCTGTTTACGCGCCGGCTTTCCTTAACGCGGCGGATTCACCATCGGTTGACAGCGCTCCGTAAGACGGGCGACCTGCTGCACCGCCACCGCCCGACCTCATCCAGAGGCTCGAGACGCTGTGAAAAGCCCGGTTGTCGACTACATACTCTGGTGCAAGGCGTTTAACCCGCCAGACGCACACCGCCGGGGGTATGGATGACGTCTAGCGGTGCTCGTGAGCGGTAACGTAGTCGTAGGCTGGAAGGGTAAGAAAGTCCACGAAATCATCGTCCAAGGTAAGTTGCTTGAACATCTCTGCGCCTTCCTCGTATTTGCCGGCTGCGAACTGCGCTTCTCCCAAGATCTCGCGCACCTTTGCGAGTTCCTGCGGTAACAGCGTTTTGAACAGCTCCGGCGTGACTTTGCGGCCGTCGTCCAGGATGCCGTCCGGGCTGCGGATCCACTGCCATATCTGCGCGCGCGAAATCTCTGCGGTTGCCGCATCTTCCATCAAATTGAAGATCGGCACGCAGCCCGTCCCGGCTAGCCAGGCGCCGAGATATTGAACGCCGATGTTGATATTGAGGCGCAAGCCGTTCTCCGTCCTCGGTGCCTGTGGCTGGAAGTCGAGCAGGTCTTTGGCTTTGACTTGCACGTCATCGCGCTGGCGGCTGATCTGGTTTGGGCCCGGCATCACCTTATCGAACGCCTCCTTCGCCAGTTGTACCAAGCCCGGGTGCGCCACCCAGGTGCCGTCGTGCCCATCCGCGGCTTCGCGGGCCTTGTCGACGCGCACCTTGGCCAGCGCAGCCTCATTGGCCGCCGGGTCGTTCTTGATCGGGATCTGGGCCGCCATCCCGCCCATCGCAAACGCGCCTCTGCGATGGCAGGTCTTGATCAGCAATAGTGAGTAAGCACGCATGAACGGCGAGGTCATCGTCACAATCGCCCGGTCTGCCAGCACAAAGCCGGCGCGGGCGCGAAATTTCTTGATGCAGCTGAAGATGTAGTCCCAGCGGCCGCAATTAAGTCCAGCGGAGTGATCGCGCAGCTCGTACAGGATCTCGTCCATCTCGAAGCTGGCGAGGATGGTTTCGATCAGGACGGTCGCCTTTACCGTGCCGTGCGGGACACCCAGATGCTTTTGCGAGAGCGTAAAGACGTCGTTCCAGAGCCGTGCTTCCAGATGCGATTCCATCTTCGGAAGGTAAAAGTACGTTCCGGAGCCCGCCTGCAACCGAGCCTTGGCGTTATGGAAAAAATACACACCGAAGTCGAACAGCGAACCGGACATGGGCCTGCCATCGACGACCAGATGCTTCTCGATGAGATGCCAGCCGCGTGGACGGACCATCAACGTCGCGATTTCTTCGTTGAGCTTATAGGTCTTGCCCTCGGGACTAGTGAAGCCGATCGTTTTGCGCACGGCATCGCGCACGTTGATCTGGCCCTGCAGAAGATTGTCCCAGAGCGGTGTGCTGGAATCCTCGAAGTCAGCCATGAAGACATTAGCGCCGGAGTTGAGCGCATTGATGACCATCTTGCGATCGGTCGGCCCGGTGATCTCGACGCGCCGGTCTTGCAGATCCGCCGGGACTGGCGCGACTTTCCAATCGGCGTCGCGGATCGCCTTCGTCTCGGAGAGAAAATCGGGATCCTGCCCGCCATCGAGCTCGCCCTGCCGCGCAATGCGCCGCCCAAGCAGCTCGAGGCGCCGCTCGTCGAACCCGCGATGCAGCTCCGCCAGAAAGCTCAATGCATCGAAGGTCAGAATCTCGGCGTACTCCGGCGTCATCGGTCCAAGTATCTGTACGCCGTCCGGAAAGGCTTGGTCTCGCTGCATCGTAACTCCTGTTGGGTAGCTTGTAATCGTGTCGCGGTCAAAGGCCACGAGACATCGAAGGCCGACATTGTATGCGACGCTCCCAATTGATCGCCAAGCACGATGTTATGCAGGCGTGTCGCCAGCAGGCCGACTGGTACTTGTCCATGCGAGCTTCGCAGGTTACCCATCCTTCGCAGAGACCCATGGTGCGCGCAATCGCGCAGATGGACACGGCGGATTTGCGCACAAACGCTGCGCGTTTCAACGCGCTGCACAGCATCTCGGCACGCTTCAGGTGCATGGTCGCGGGCGATAGATTTGCGACGCATGCAAGCAGGTCGGCATCGTTGCGGTTGCTGTAACATGAATATTCTTTTCACCACGATCGAGGCATAGCGGAACGCTCGCGCGTGCCGAATGAGGAACTATGTACCAGCACATCAAGGTGCCAAGTCAGGGTCAGAAAATTACGGTCAAGCAGGATTTCTCCCTCGACGTTCCGGATCAGCCGATCATCCCTTTCATCGAAGGCGATGGCACCGGCATCGACATCACCCCGGTGATGAAACGCGTCGTCGATGTAGCGGTGAAGGTTGCGTACGGCGGTAAGCGTCGCATCGAATGGATGGAGATCTACGCCGGCGAAAAATCGTGCAAGGTATACGGCGAGAATGTCTGGCTGCCGGATGAAACCTTGGAGGCGGCTCGCGAGTTCGTCGTGTCGATCAAAGGACCATTGACCACCCCTGTCGGCGGCGGTATCCGGTCGATCAACGTGGCGCTGCGCCAGCAACTCGATCTGTATGTTTGCCTGCGTCCGGTACGCTATTTCAAAGGCGTCCCCAGCCCGCTCAAGCAACCTGAGAAAACTGACATGGTGATCTTTCGCGAGAACTCGGAAGACATCTACGCCGGTATCGAGTGGCAGGCCGAGACCGACGGTGCGAAAAAGGTCGTCAAATTTCTGCTCGACGAGATGGGCGTCAAGAAAATCCGTTTCCCGAACACTTCTGGAATCGGCATCAAACCCGTCTCGAAAGAAGGCACCGAGCGGCTCGTCCGCAAAGCGATGCAGTATGCGATCGCGAACAATCGCCGATCGGTGACGCTGGTACATAAAGGCAACATCATGAAGTTCACCGAGGGCGCCTTCCGGGACTGGGGTTATTCCCTTGCTCAGAGCGAGTTCGGCGGCAAACTGATCGACGGCGGTCCGTGGATGAAGCTCGACAACGGCATCGTGATCAAAGACGTCATTGCCGACGCTTTCCTGCAGCAGATCCTGCTGCGCCCCGAAGAGTACGACGTGA
>JBBRGM010000124.1:0-10454 GCA_038240725.1 Burkholderiales bacterium
CCGCAGAAGATCCATAAAATTCTCGCAGCGGCCGGGCTCGGCTCGCGCCGTGAAATGGAAGAGCTGATCCGCGCCGGCAAGGTCAAGGTTAACGGCGATATCGCGCTGGTCGGCATGCGTGTGCAGCCGGGCGATCTGATCAAGGTCGGCCGCCGGCAGGTGACCGTGCGCGATAGCACCGAAGTGCCGCGCATCATTGCCTATCACAAGCCGGAAGGCGAAATCGTCAGTCACGACGATCCGCAGGGCCGCCCGAGCGTATTCGAAAAGCTGCCGCCGATGCGGCGCGGGAAGTGGCTCGCAGTCGGCCGGCTCGACTACAACACCTCGGGGTTGCTCATCTTCACCACCTCGGGCGAGCTGTGCAATCGGCTCATGCATCCGCGCTATGAAGTCGAACGCGAGTATGCCGTGCGGATCATCGGCAAGCTCAGAGAAGAGCACGTCAAGCAACTCACCAAAGGCGTCAAGCTGGAAGACGGCATGGCGCACTTCGAGGTGCTCGAGGAAGGCGGTGGACGCGGGCTCAACTTCTGGTATCGCGTGGTACTGCGCGAGGGGCGCAATCGCATCGTGCGCCGCATGTTCGACGCGGTCGGGTTTCGCGTGAGCCGACTGATGCGCGTTCGCTTCGGCATCGTGTCGCTGCCGTTCGGTTTGCGCCGCGGCACCTGGCGCGAGCTCGATGAAGCGCGTACTGCGGCGGTCTTGGAATGGTCTAACACTGTAATCGAACCGGCAGACGGCGCGGTTGCGAAACCGCCGCCGAAGAAAGAAACCGTCAGTCCGGCAGCTGGCCGCGCTCGAGCAAGAACACCTGATCGCCCCCGGCGCTCGTATCGAGCCACATGAACTCGATCTCGGGATAAGCCGCCTCAACCGCTGCGCGCTCGCCGCCCACCTCGCACACCAGCACGCCAGGCCGCGTCAAGTGGCTCTTCGCCGCTGCAATGATTCGGCGGACCACCAGCAAGCCATCGCCGCCACCGTCCAGAGCGAGCTTCGGCTCCTTGTCGAACTCAGCCGGCAGCGCCTGTATGAACCTCTCGTTCACGTACGGCGGATTGCTGATGATGATCTCATAGCGCTGCGCGTCGATCGCTGCGAACAAATCCGATCGATGCAGCCGCACGCGATTGTGCAAAGCGTAATCATCGACGTTGCGCTTGGCGACTTCGAGCGCTTGCTCAGAGACGTCGACTGCATCGATTGTGGCGGTCGGAAAGGCGTGCGCCAGCAGAATTGCCAGGCAGCCCGAGCCGGTGCAAAGATCCAGCGCCCGGCTGACAGTGTCGCTGTCGCGAACCCATGCGGTGAGACCTTCCTGCAGCAGCTCGGCGATGTGCGAACGAGGCACGATGACGCGCTCGTCGACATAGAAACGGAACTCGCCGAGCCACGCCTCGTGCGTCAGGTAAGCAGCCGGTATGCGTTCATCGACCCGCCGCTGCAGCAAGGTCAGCACCGTGTCCAGCTCCGGCGCGGTCAGTCGTGCATCCATGAACGGCTCGAGCCGATCGAGCGGCAGATGCAGCGTATGCAAGATCAGATAAGCCGCCTCGTCGAATGCGTTGTCGGTGCCGTGTCCGAACACGAGTCCGGCCTCGGCGAAGCGGCTCACCGCAAACCGCAGAACATCGCGCACGCTGCGCGAACTTTCACGCGCCTCAGTCCACATGCAGCAAGCGCTCCAGCACGCCTTCGTAGATTTGCGTCAATGCATGGATGTCATCGATGGCGACGCGCTCATCGATCTTGTGAATGGTGGCATTGATCGGACCGAATTCCACCAGCTCTTTGCAGATCGCCGCGATGAATCGGCCATCCGACGTGCCGCCGGTAGTCGACAGTTGGACGTCGACACCGGTTGCCTCCGAGATCGAGCTTCGCATCGCATCCACGAGCTTGCCGGCCGGCGTCAGGAACGGCATGCCGGACAGCGACCAGTCGAGCTGATAGTCGAGCTGATGGCGGTCGAGAATCGAGTGCACCGTGCGCTCGAGACTCTCCGGCGAGCTCTCCGTGCTGAAGCGAAAGTTGAATAGCATCCTGAGCTCGCCGGGGATAACGTTAGTCGCGCCGGTGCCGCCGTGGATGTTCGAGATCTGCCAGGTCGTTGGCGGAAAATGCGCGTTGCCCGCATCCCAGCTCTGCGCCGCGAGCTCCGCTAGCGCCGGTGCGGCGAGATGAATCGGATTCTTGCACTGGTCGGGATAGGCGATGTGGCCCTGGACACCTTTGACGGTAAGCGTGCCGGACAGCGAGCCGCGCCGGCCGTTCTTGATCGTATCGCCGAGAATCGCGACGCAAGTCGGCTCGCCGACGATGCAGTAGTCGAGAATTTCGCTGCGCGCTTGCAACACATCGACCACGCGTGTCGTGCCGTCGACGGCGATGCCTTCCTCATCGGACGTGATCAGCAAGGCGATCGATCCGCGATGCTTCGGATGCCGCGCGACGAAGCGCTCGGCGGCGGTTGCGAAGGCCGCGATAGAAGTTTTCATGTCGGCCGCGCCGCGACCGTACAGAAAGCCGTCGCGCTGCTCTGGCTTGAATGGATCGCTGTGCCACTGATCGAGCGGGCCGGTCGGCACGACGTCGGTATGACCGGCGAAACAGAGCACCGGCGATCCGGTTCCGCGCCGCGCCCAGAGATTCTTCACCGGCCCGAACGGCAGGTGCTCGATGGCGAAGCCCAGCGGCGCAAGGCGCGACGCCAGCAGGGCCTGGCAGCCGCCGTCTTCAGGCGTTACCGAGCGCAGGGCAATGAGTTGCGCAGTCAGCTCGAGCGTTGCGTTGGTTTCGTTTGCAGGCATGACAAGAATGGAATTACCGGAATGTGATTGATGGCGCGCGATTGCACGAGCAGGGTGAACGCAACATCCTGGATTATATCGACGTCGGCGACTCTGTATATGCGCAGCGAAAACGAGGCGTGCGCTCGGTTACGCAGTTCCCGGGACACTCGCTCGGTTACGCAGTTCCGCGCACACTGTTGCGTGCGAATCGAACGCTCAAACAGAAACGGCCCAAGCAGAGGCTCGAGCCGTCGTAGCGGACACGCGGGCGATCAGTTGCCGGCGTTGGTGTTGATCTTGAAGTGGTCGAACGAGGTTTCGGTGAGATCGCTGGCGCGCGCGACTTTGCTGGGGTCGCCCTTCACCGTTTGCGTTTTCTGCTCGGCGTTATTCATCAGCCACGACAAATTGGTGGCAGAGTCGGAATTTCGCAGCGCTTCGTCTTTCGTGATCATGCCTTCGGCGTAGAGCTTGAACAGCGCCTGTTCGAAGCTCACCGATCCGGGCGACAAGCTCTTCTCGATGGCTTCTTTGATTTGATCCGTTTCGCCTTTGACGATCAACTCGGCGATATGCTTGCTGTTGAGCAGTACCTCGACGCAAGCGACCAGACCGCCGTTGACCGACTTCACCAGGCGTTGCGATATCACCGCCTTCAACGACACCGCCAGATCGTGCAGCAAGCTCGGCCGCGCGTCGTACGGGAAGAAGTTGATGATGCGATTGAGCGCGTGATAGCTGTTGTTCGCGTGCAGTGTCGACAGACACAAGTGGCCGGTCTGCGCGTAGAGCAGCGCCTGCTGCAGGGTTTCTTTGTCGCGAATCTCGCCGATCATCAGAATGTCCGGCGCCTCGCGCATGGCGTTGACCAGCGCGTTGCTGTAGGACTTGGTGTCGAGCCCGACCTCGCGCTGATTGATCACGCAGCGCTGATGCTTGAACACGAATTCGATCGGATCTTCGATCGTGAGAATGTGGCCGCCGCGGCTGCTGTTGCGATACTCGATCATCGCGGCGAGCGAGGTCGACTTGCCCGACCCGGTTGCGCCGACGACCAGCACCAGGCCGCGTTTTTCCATGATCAGCTCTTTCAATATCGGCGGCAGCCGCAGCGCTTCCAAACCCGGGGTCTGCGTGCGCAGATAACGAATGACGATGGCGATGTTGCCGCGCTGCTTGAACACGTTGACGCGAAACCGGCCGACGTCCGGAATCGGTATGGAGAAGTTCATCTCCCAGATGAGCTCGAATGCTTTTGCATCGTCAGGCGACATTAGCTCGTAGGCGATCTTCCGCACGGTCGGGCCATCGAGCACCTCGGTGTTGACCGGCATGATGGTGCCTTGAATCTTGATCGACATCGGCGCGCCCGCCGAGATGAACAGGTCGGAGGCCTGTTTTTCGGCCATCAATTTGAGCACGGGGGTGAGAAACATGAGGAGCCTTTAGTCGGTGAAAGATTTTGATGCGAGAATCGATCGCATCGTTGTCGCGTCGATGACTACGGCGCGCAAACTTCACACGGCTGTAAGCAAATTCCAGGCGCGCGTTCGAGCATCGATTCGCACGCCGACTTCGCAGCCGCGAACGCGGCCGCGATGGCGCATTCGTTCGTTCAATCTCCCCGCAATAATTCGTTGATGCTGGTCTTCGAGCGCGTTTTCGCGTCGACCTGCTTGACGATCACTGCGCAGTACAAGCTGTACGTCCCATCTTTCGACGGCAAATTTCCCGATACGACGACCGAGCCCGGTGGAATGCGGCCGTAGCTGATCTCGCCCGTTTCGCGGTTGAATATCCGCGTGCTTTGCCCGATGTACACGCCCATCGAGATCACCGAGCCTTCGCCGACGATCACGCCTTCCACCACCTCGGAGCGTGCGCCGATGAAGCAGTTGTCCTCGATCACGGTCGGATTCGCTTGAATCGGCTCGAGCACACCGCCGATGCCGACACCGCCGGAGAGATGCACGTTCTTGCCGATCTGCGCGCACGATCCGACGGTGGCCCAGGTATCGACCATCGTGCCTTCGTCGACGTAGGCGCCGATGTTGACGTAGGAAGGCATCAACACGACGTTGCGCGCGATGAAGGCGCCGCGGCGTACCGCTGCCGGCGGCACCACGCGAAACCCGCCCGCGGCGAAATCCGCTGCTCCATAGTCGGCAAACTTGGCCGGAACTTTATCGAAATAATTGCTGTAGCCATCGCGTATGACGCGGTTGTCTTCCAGCCGAAACGACAGCAGCACCGCTTTCTTGATCCACTGATGCGTGATCCATTCCCCGTCGATGCGCTCGGCCACGCGCAGCTTGCCCGCGTCGAGCTCGGCAATGACTTGCTGTACCGCTTGGCGCAGTTTCGGATCCCCGGACGCGGCGGTGATGGCGGCGCGGTTTTCGAATGCGGTTTCGATGATCTGCTGCAGTTCGTTCATGAGTGGGCCTTGATCGGGTTACGGTGCTGCGTGCGCAGCGTGGAAAGATAGGACTGCAAGCGTTGCGCTGCCTCGAGGCAGTCGGACAAACTCGGGACCAAAGCGATGCGCACGAAATTCTCGCCGGGATTCTCGCCGTGTGCGTCGCGCGCGAGATAACTTCCCGGCAGCACAGTCACGTTGTACTCCGCGAGCAAGGTGCGCGCGAACTCGGTATCGGGCACCGGCGTCGGCAGCCAGAGATAGAACGCGCCCTGCGGCATGCGCACATCTGCGCTGGCACGCAGCAACTCGACGACCTGACTGAACTTCTCGCTGTACAGCCGGCGATTCTCGACAACGTGCGCTTCGTCCCGCCACGCGGCGATGCTGGCCGATTGTACGGATGGACTCATCGCACCGCCGTGATAGGTTCGATACAGCAAGAATTTCGCGAGAATCGCCGCGTCGCCGGCGACGTAGCCCGATCGCATGCCGGGCACGTTGGACCGCTTCGACAAGCTGCCGAACACGACCAGCCGCGGATAGCCGCCGCGTCCGAGTTGATGTGCTGCTTGCAGCGCGCCAAGCGGCGGCCGTGCTTCGTCGAAATAAATCTCCGAATAGCATTCGTCCGATGCGATGACAAAGCCATAGCGGTCGGACAGCTCGAACAGTTGCCGCCATTGGTCCAGATCCAGCACGTTGCCGGTCGGGTTGGCGGGCGAGGAGACGTACAGCAGCTGCACCTGTTGCCACTCAGACGCCGACAGCTGATCGAAATCCATAGCGCGGTCGGCGCGCACATTCAAAAATGCCGGCGTCGCACCCGCCAGTAGCGCCGCGCCTTCGTAGATCTGATAGAACGGATTGGGCATGACGACTTTCGCACCGGGCCGAGTGGAATCCACCACCGTCTGCGCGAACGCGAACAGCGCTTCGCGGCTGCCGTTGACCGGCAGGACTTCGGTGAGCGGGTTCAGCTCGGTCAGGCCGTAGCGTTGTTTCAGCCAAGCGGCGATCGCTTCGCGCAGCGCTTCGGTGCCCGCGGTTGCCGGGTAAACGGCGAGCCCATCCAGATGTTCTATCATCGCGCGCTTGATCAATTCAGGCGTCGCATGTTTCGGCTCGCCGATCGACAGATTCAGCGGCCGCAGATTCGCCGGCGGTGTCGCGCCTTTGAACAACCCGGCCAGTTTCTGAAATGGGTAATGCTGCAGCGTATCGAGCTTGGGATTCATCGCGTCCTGGGTGTGGTTGGTTCGCGGCTCAGCCGCGTACGTTGGATTGGGGCGTAAACTGCGCGAGGTCGACGGCAGGCTGTGGCTGCCATCCCGCTTGTCGGTGCTCGGCGACGACGGTGGTGAAGATGCCGCCGCGCACGAAGAATTTCGCGGTCAGCCGCATGAAACGAGGGTGAATTGCAGCTACCAAGTCGCCCAATATGCGATTGGTCACGGCTTCATGGAAGGCGCCCTGATTGCGATACGACCAGATATAGAGCTTCAGACTTTTCAGCTCGACGCAGCTGTGTTCCGGAATGAAGTCGAGTAACAGCGTGGCGAAATCCGGTTGCCCGGTCTTCGGACACAGGCAGGTAAACTCCGGGATCTCCATGTGGATGCGATAATCGCGCTCCGGATTGGGATTCGGAAATGTTTCCAGTTCGGGTGTTGCCTGGGTATCCATGATGTGCGGTGGTTGAATGAGTGATCGAATCGCAGTGCGCGTCGCTCGCGTAGTGCGTTCCGAATTCGATTGCAGCCAGCATCGCATGAGCTCTAACTGCATATACAGAGCTGCGGCTCAACGGCGATACGTGGTGTTCCTGCAAGCGATTGGGTTAGAATAAACGCGCGCTTGGGCTAACCGCCCAGGCGCTTGTTTTATCAAACTTAATCTTCGATTATAACCGTTTACCTCATGTCGTAAATTGCGTCTCTCTCATATCAAGCTCGCAGGCTTCAAGTCGTTCGTCGATCCGACGCACATCCCGGTGCCGGGTCAATTGGTCGGCGTCGTCGGGCCTAACGGCTGCGGCAAATCCAATGTTATCGATGCCGTGCGCTGGGTGCTCGGCGAATCGTCGGCCAAGCACCTGCGCGGCGAGACCATGCAGGATGTCATTTTCAACGGCTCGGGCGATCGCAAGCCGGTTAATCGCTCGAGCGTCGAGCTGGTGTTCGACAACAGTCTCGGCAAAGCCGCAGGGGCGTGGTCGAAGTACAGCGAGATCTCGGTCAAGCGCGTGTTAGAGCGCAACGGCGAGTCGGCGTACTTCATCAATAATCTGCACGTGCGCCGGAAAGATGTCGCGGATATTTTTCTCGGCACCGGACTCGGCGGGCGCGCGTACGCGATCATCGAGCAGGGCATGATCTCGCGCATCGTCGAGGCGAAGCCGGAAGAATTGCGCACGTTCCTGGAAGAAGCCGCGGGCATTTCAAAATACCGCGAGCGCCGCCGCGAAACCGAGTTGCGCCTGGAAGATACGCGCGAAAACCTCGCTCGCGTCGACGATATCTTGCAGGAGCTCACCAAGCAGCTCGAGCATCTCGCCGCGCAGGCCGAAGTCGCCGGCCAGTACCGTACGCTGGAAGCGTCGCTCAAGCTCACGCAGAGGCTGATGTGGCTGCTGCGCAAGCAGGATGCGACCAGTGCGCGCGCTCGGCTCACACGCGACATGGAGCAGCTCGAGCTCGAGCTCGAAGCTGAGACTGCACGGTTGCGCGAGCTCGAAGCCAGTTTGGAAAAGCTGCGGCAGGCGCACTATCAATCATCCGATTCCGTGCACGCGGCGCAAGGTTCGATGTACGAGGTGAATGCGGAAACGTCGCGGCTGGAACAGGCGTTGACCCATCTGCGCGACAGCCGGCGCCGCGTCGACAACCAGCTCAATGCGCTCAACGCCGATCGCGACGAGGCGCAGCGCCAGGATGCCGCATTACGCGAGGCCGCCGCCGCGCAACGCGACGGGCTGGCTGACGCGCAACAGCGCCTCGAAGAGTTTCGCGCAGAGCATGCGACGTTGGCCGCTGGGCTGCCCGAAGCCGAACAGGCGGCGGCCAGCACGCGGCGCGAAGTCGAAGAAGGCCAGCACAAGAGCGCATCGGGCGAGCAGGCAATCCAGGTCGAAGCGACCCGCGAAGAACACGCAGGGCGCAATCTGGCGCAGCTCGAACAGCGCCAGCAGCGGTTGCAGAGCGAGCAGGCCGACCTGCAAGACGCGGACGCCGACGGACTCGAACAACTGCGTGTGCAGCTCGACGATCTCGTCTATCAGCATCAAGACCGTCGCGACGCGCTCGCTCGAATCGAAGATGCGTTGCCGGACGCTGAGCACGGGCACCGAATGGCAGCCGACGAAGCGGACGCGGCGGCGCGCGAGCTCGGTGCCGTCGATGCTCGCTGCACGGCGCTGGAGTTGCTGCAGAAGCAGGTCAGCCGTTCCGGCGAAATGCATGCGTGGCTCGACGATCAGCAGCTCGACGGGCTTGCCCGGCTGTGGCAGGCAATTCGGATCGAGCCCGGCTGGGAAGACGCATTGGAAGCGGTATTGCGCGAGCGCTTGAACGCCATTGCACTAGATGACGTCCAGCGTGCGGCGGTCTGGCTGACGCAGCCGCCGCCCGGCAAGGTTTGCTTCTTCCAGAAGCGCGACGGCGCCGCTTTCGCGTCGGAGCTGGCCGGCCGCAAACCGCTGCTCAGTTTTATCACATGCGTCGACCCGGCGGTCGCTCTGGTGCTGTCGGATTGGCTGGACCGTGTCTACGTCGTCGACGACGCCGCGGCAGGCTTCGCGCAGCGCGAAAGCCTGCCGGCGGGCGCGGTGCTGGTGTGCCCGCAGGGGCACGTGTTTACCCGCGACAGCGTCAGCTACCACGCCGCCGATTCCGAAGTGCACGGGATTTTGTCGCGTCAGCGCGAGATCGAAGAGCTGCGCACGCAACACGCGGTGCTCGAGACGCGCGCCGATGAGCTGCGCGAGCAGGCCAATCACGCCCAGGCCGCGCTGCACGACCAGCGCGACCAGGCGATGCGTTTGCGCGAACATGCCGACGACCTGCAGCGCCAGCGCCACGACGTCCAGCTCGATCACGTGCGTCTGTCCGAGCAGGCAGAGCGCGCGCAGCATCGCCGCGGCCAGATCGCGCACGATCTCGGGGAGATCGAGGCTGAGCTCGAGGAGCAAACCAATCAGCGCCGCTCGGCGTCGCAGCGGCTGGAAGAGTTACGCGCAGAGCTGGTCGAGCTGCGTAACGGCTGGGAACAGGCGCGTGAGCGCAATCGCAGCGCGGTCAGCACGCTGGACAGCAAGCGCGAGGCGGTGCAAAGCGCCCTGCGGCGCCTGCAGGAAGCGGACTTCGATGCGCGCGTCATCCAGCAGAAGATCGACGACATCGAAACCAATCTGGCGCTTGCGCTGGAAAAGCAGGAGAAGGTCGCGGGCGCGCACGCCGAGTTGACCGGCGAGCTTGCCAGCCTGGACGAGGCCCCGATACAGACCCAGCTGAATCATGCTCTGGAGACGCGGGTAGAGCGCGAGAAAGCGCTGGCCGACGCGCGCGAGAACATGGAGCAGGCGGAGCTGGCGCTGAAAGACAGCGAGCAGCAGCGCATGAGCTGCGAGCAGCGTCTCAATCCGCTGCGCGAGCGTGTCGGCGAGATGCGTTTGAAGGAGCAGGAAGCGCGGTTGGCGGAAGAGAATTTCGCGGCGCAACTGGCGGAGGCAGGCGCCAACGAGGAAGAGCTGGCGGCGCAGGTGCAAAAAGGCATGCGACCGAACGCGCTGCAAGCCGACATCAATCGGTTGAGCGCGGAGATCGAAGCGCTCGGCGCGGTGAATCTGGCGGCGCTGCAGGAGCTGGAGACGAATCAGGAGCGCAAGAACTACCTCGACGCGCAATCGCAAGATCTGCGCGAGGCGGTGGAGACCCTGGAGAATGCGATCCGCCGGATCGACCGGGAAACGCGCGAGCGCCTGCAGGTGACATTCGATCAGGTCAACGAGAATCTCGCGCAGATGTTCCCGGCCTTGTTCGGCGGCGGCGAGGCGCGATTGCTGATGACCGGCGAGGAAATTCTCGACGCCGGCCTGCAAATCCTGGCGCGGCCGCCGGGCAAGAAGAACGCTTCGATTCACCTGCTGTCCGGCGGTGAAAAAGCCCTGACTGCGCTGGCGCTGGTGTTCTCCCTGTTCCAGCTCAATCCAGCGCCGTTCTGCCTGCTGGACGAAGTCG
>JBBRGM010000125.1:0-10411 GCA_038240725.1 Burkholderiales bacterium
CTATTCAGCAGAGCCTCTTAATCTGCTTCTCAGTCAGGCTCTAGCATCTTCGCAACACTTGCCCAATCGGTTCATTGCAGTACCACGCCCACGCTATCAAAGTCCAGGTAGATCAAGAGTCTCACAAAGACATTATTTCGCAACTGCTCTAATAAACCCGTAAACGCGGAATTAAAGCTATGTCCAGTACACCCATCCGCATCGAAGCTGAAAACATGACCCTCAGTGGTTATCGCTTAGAGAAAAGCACGAGCTTCAACTTCGCCTCTAACAAAGCCTATACCTCTCTCTACGCCCAAGCCGATAACGAAACGGGTACCGCCACCACACTCTTCAGTGGTCCTTCTGGCACCTACGATATCATCGTGGCCTATTTCGATGAAGACGACGGCGTATCGGCTTTCAGCGTTCAAAAAAACGGTAATCAAATCGATGCCTGGAACGCCACCAACACCACTGGCGGCGCTCTCCCTAGTGCGCAGTCACTGGTGCGAAGAACCCTCTCTGGCGTTGTGCTCTCTACTGGCGACAGCATTCAGCTCACCGGTCGTGAAAACGGTGACGAAGCCGCTCGCATTGACTACATCGAATTCGTTCCCAAGAGTATCGCCACACCGACACCGACACCGACACCGACACCGACACCGACACCGACACCGACACCAACACCTACACCGACACCGACACCGACACCGACACCGACACCGACACCGACATCAACCGGGTCAGCGTTCATCACGGGCGTCGACACTCATCTGGAACCATTCATAGGCAGTTTCGACCCGTTCTTCGACCATTTGGTGGAACTCGGCGTCAAGTCCTTCCGGCAAGATTTCCGGTGGCCCTGGATCGAGCGACAAAAAGGTGTCTTGGCATTTTCAGACGCCGCCGCGGCCAACTTCGATCGTTTCGTAACACGCACAAGTGCCGCAGGCATCGAGCCGGTGTTCATCCTGTGTTACGGAAACTCGTTCTACGATGGCGGCGGGTTTCCGTTGAGCGCCGAGGCTCAGGCTGCCTTCGTCCGCTACGCCGTATTCGTCGCGACGCATTTCAAGGGTCGGGTGAAAAAGTACGAGGTGTGGAACGAATGGAATGCTGGAATCGGGACGCCGAGTAGAGTACTGGGCGATCCGATTTCATACAGCAAGCTGTTGAGCAAAGTCTATGCTGCGCTGAAAGGCGTCGATCCGAGCATCACCGTACTCGGCGGAGTCGCGACACCTAACATGACCTGGAGCGTCGGTCTCTTCGCGACCGGCGCACTGAATACCATGGACGCTTACTCGGTTCACCCCTACCTTTTCCCACAGGTGCCGGAGAAATCTTTGGCATGGCTGGCAACGCTAGAGAACAATGCGAAGGTCTATTCCGGCGGGCGTGAGATTCCAATCTATGCGACCGAGATAGGCTGGCCGACGCACCAGCAAAGCGACGGTATTTCGCCCGCCGCAGCGGGAGACTACCTGGCGCGGCTATATCTACTCGCGCCGACGTATAGCTTTCTCAAGGGCATCTGGTGGTATGACATCAGCAACGATGGGTCGGACCTTAGCAATGCTCAACACAACTTTGGGTTATACGAGCAGGTGAAGCCGCCGTTGTTCAATGTGTGGACGAAAAAGCCCGCGGCGTGCGTGATGATTGCGGTAAACAAGCTGAAGACGACATTCAAGCCGATCTCCGGTGTCCGCAGTGCCGACGGGGTGTGGACGGTAAAATACAGCGACGGACAAACGTCGATGTTCGGAGTTTGGACCGAAACGCCGGGCGCAAAAGTCAACGTGACAGTTAGCTCATCCGCTCCCAGCGGCGCACCGATCACAGCCAGTGGACTTTGCAGGACCGTCAGCCCTGCTGGGAACGGTTCCACTGCGTTCGCCATTGCGATCGGTAACTCGCCGACAATGCTTTCGACTATTGCCGACAACATCGTATTGCAGCGGTGATGATGAAGCAGGCTTGAAGTAAAAGCATCACCCCCTTGGGGCGACTCAGCAGAAACAAGCTGTGTCGCCTCTTGGTGCTTATAGCTGCGGCGTATCTACATTGCAGTGAGAGATCGCCCGTGCGAATCTCTCGGATGAGTAGAAGCTGATTTGCATACCCTCTCGCTGCTCATGCGCCTGCGTTGGATCGGGTTCGCAATCCATTCGCCGAGCGTGCGTGGTTCTCCCCAACCCGAAGGAGCGTGTCCGATATCTCGGCTCGCACACCAACTCCGCAAGAGCTGAAATTACGTTGCGCTGGAGCCTTGCGAGAGCGTTTCTTGACAACGCATTGTGCCCAGTTCACCCTCAGATATCCTCAGCAGCCACCTGGAGAGACCATGATCGAAACCAATGCTCAAACAGCAAGATTCAAAACGCGCGCCTTCACACACGCAGCGGCCGTACTGGGTCTAGTCGGCGTCGCGGTGCTCGCTGTAATGCCCGGCACGGCGGACGCGCAGATCGCCAAGAATGTCGCGGCAAAAAGTCCATGGGGTCCCGCCGACGAGATCGGTACGCTCAACATGATGACCGATGCGTCCAGGCTCGACGTGATCAAGCAAGTCGCCGGCGGCAAAGTCTACGATCTGGGAGTGGAGCTGTTCGTCGGGATGCCGATTTGCTGCGGACCATTCGGCGATCCCACTTTTCAGATCTTCATGACGCACATACCCGGCCGCAACGCTGCCAAAGAACTGTTGTCCTACTCCGGCGATGGCGTGACGATGTACACGCACACCGGTACCCACCTCGATGCGCTGAATCACTTCGGACTGCATGGCAAGATCTGGAATGAAGTCACCGCCGAGGATGCACTTGGCGTGCGCGGCTGGACCAAATCGGGCATCGACAAATACCCGCCGATCGTCGCTCGCGGCGTGCTCATCGACGTCGCGACCGCAAAAAGCATGGCGCACTTGCCGCCGTCTTACGCCATCACGGTGGCAGACGTGCAGGACGCACTGAAAAAGCAGGGGACGACCTTGCGACCCGGCGATGTCGTTCTGATTCGCACAGGCATGATGACTTTGTGGCCCGATCAGACCAAGTACACGCTATTGGATGAGCCCGGCTTGAGCCTCGAGGCCGCGCAATGGCTGGTCGAGCGGCAGCAGGCGATGCTGTTGGGATCGGACAATCTCGGCGTTGAAATTCTGCCGTCCAAGGATGCGCAGAACTTCGTTCCCGTGCACAGCTATCTGCTGGTCGAGCGCGGCGTGTCGATTCTCGAAGCGACCTGGCTCGAAGACCTGGCGAAGGATCAGGTGTACGAATTTTTGTTCATCGCGTCGCCGCTGAAGTTTCGCGGCGGAACCGCGTCGCCGATCCGTCCGATGGCGATCTCCATCAAGTCCAAGTAGGCAATAGGCGACGTGGGAGGTGAGTCGCATCTGCACCGGTTGCGAAGTTACCTCTCGCCGCGAGATTGAGTTTCGACGCGCAGACGGCAGATCGCCGTCTGTTGCCTGCGGCGTTACTTCTTCAACTTCGCAAACGCGAGCGCCATTGCATTCGGTTGCTCCGGTTCGCGCGTAGTTTCGCGCCTCGGTTCGGTCGGGCGCCGATCGCGCCCGACACGCGCGTTGTTCGGTGCGGGTGCGTTCGAGCGTGGGCCGGATCCCGGCGCATTCGCACGGGGCTCGGATGCCGGCGCGTTCGTACGTGACCCGGATGCCGGCGCACTCGAACGTGACGACGTCGCACCGGCAACGTCGTTTAGACGCATGGTCAATGCGATGCGCTGGCGCTTCACGTCGACTTCGATCACCTTGACCTGCACGATCTGGCCGGGCTTGACGACGTCGTGCGGATCTTTGATGAAGCGATTTGCGAGCGCGGACACATGCACCAGTCCGTCCTGGTGCACGCCGACGTCGACGAATGCGCCGAATGCAGCGACGTTGGTCACGACACCCTCGAGCACCATGTCTGGACGCAAGTCAGATATCGACTCGATGCCATCGCGGAAGGTGGCGGTTTTGAATTCGGGGCGCGGATCGCGTCCTGGTTTTTCCAGCTCCGCGAGAATGTCGCGCACCGTCGGCACGCCGAACTTCTCATCGGTGAATTCGCTCGGCGCCAGCCCATTGAGCGCCGCAGGTTGTCCCATGACTTCCGCGATGCCCTTGCCGATTCGCTGCAAAATCCGTTCGACCACCGGATAAGCTTCCGGATGCACGGATGAGCGATCGAGCGGATTGTCGCCGGCGTTGATGCGCAGAAATCCGGCGGCTTGCTCGAATGTTTTGTCGCCAAGGCGCGGTACTTTGCGCATCGTCGTGCGATTCGGAAACGGTCCGTTGCTGTCGCGGTATTCGACGATGTTCCTTGCCAGCACGCTGTTCAATCCGGAAACGCGTGCAAGCAGCGCCGCCGACGCCGTGTTGAGATCGACACCGACGGCGTTGACGCAGTCTTCGACCGTGGCATCGAGCGAGCGTGCCAGCGCGCGCTGATTGACGTCGTGCTGATACTGGCCGACGCCGATCGACTTCGGATCGATCTTCACCAGTTCTGCCAGCGGATCCTGCAAGCGACGCGCGATCGAAACGGCGCCGCGCAAACTGACGTCAAGCTCGGGAAATTCCGCGGCAGCGAATGCCGATGCGGAGTACACCGATGCGCCGGCCTCGCTGACGACGATTTTCGCGACTTTGTGCTCGGGCTGTTTCGCGACGACCAGCTTGATCACTTCGGTGGCGAGCTTGTCGGTCTCGCGGCTGCCGGTGCCGTTGCCGATCGAGATCAGCTCGACACCGTGACGCACGACCAGCTCGGTCAGGGTTGCGAGCGAGCCTTGCCAGTCGTTGCGCGGCTGATGCGGATAGATCGTGCCGGTGTCCAGCAGCTTTCCGGTTGCATCGACGACGGCGACTTTGCAGCCGGTGCGAATGCCGGGGTCGAGCCCGAGCACGACTTTCGGACCCGCGGGTGCTGCGAGCAGAAGCTCGTGCAGATTGCGGCCGAAGATCTTGATCGCCTCGGCTTCTGCGGCTTCGCGCAATTGCGCCAGCAGCTCGGTGGCCAGGTGCGGTTGCGCTTTCACGCGCCAGGTCCAGCGACACACTTCAGCGAGCCACTTATCGGCGGGACGACCGCGGTCTTCGATACCGACGTGTGCAGCGATCATGGTGGCGCACGGATGCGGAATCACAGCTTCGAGCTCCGCGCCGAGGCCGAGCTCGACCGACAGCACACCGAGCGAGCGGCCGCGAAACAGCGCCAGGGCGCGATGCGAAGGAATGCTGCGCAACAGTTCGGAGTAGGCGTAGTAGTCGCGGAATTTTTGTTCCTCCGCTGCTTCTTTGCCTGCGATGACCGTTGCACTGAGAATGCCTTGCTCCTGCAAACGCGCGCGGAGCTTGGCGAGCAGGTCCGCGGTTTCGGCGAAGCGCTCCGCGAGAATATCGCGTGCGCCTTCGAGCGCCGCTTTCGCGGTTGCCACATCGATCGCTTCCACGCCTTCGGCCGCCGGCTGCACCTTAATGTAGCGCTCTGCTTCCTGCTCAGGCTCCAGCATCGGATCGGCCAGCAGCGCGTCGGCCAATGGCTCGAGTCCCGCTTCCCGGGCGATCTGCGCACGCGTACGGCGCTTCGGCTTGTACGGCAGATAGAGATCCTCCAACGCTTGCTTAGTCGCGCTCGATTCGATGGCGAGACGAAGCTCGTCGGTCAACTTGCCCTGCTCGTCGATGGAGCCGAGGATGGCGGCGCGCCGCTCTTCCAATTCGCGCAAATACAGTAGCCGCTCTTCCAGGTTGCGCAGATGCGTGTCGTCGAGATTGCCGGTCGCTTCTTTGCGGTAGCGCGCGATGAAAGGCACGGTCGAGCCTTCGTCGAGTAGCGACACCGCCGCTGCGACTTGATGCGCGCCCACGGCGAGCTCCTTGGCGATCAACTGGACAATCTTGGTCTGCGTCGCTTCGGTGATGATGTTTGGCATTGAGCGGTATGTGATCCGGTGGGAGCAACTCGTGAGAAGCGCGGAATTCTGCCACAGTTGCGTGTCGGGCTCGTTGCGCGGCATCCGCGTGCTACGCTTCTCTACTTGTTTCGCTCGAGAGCTCTACATGGATACCGATCCGCCCGCGCCCGCTGTCGAGGATGCCGAGATCATCACGTGCGCATCGTGCAAGGCTTGCTGCTGCAAGCTGGAAGTGATGTTGATGAGCGAAGATGAGATCCCGCAGCGCTACATCGAAGTGGACCGCTGGGGCGGGCGCATCATGAAGCGTCTCGATGACGGCTGGTGCGCAGCGCTGGACCGCGACACCATGTTGTGCAGCATCTACGAGCGCCGACCAGCGATCTGCCGCGATTTCCCGGTCGGCGAAAGCGATTGCATTGCCGAGCGCGTGCAGTTGACTGCGCAAATCGTCTGGCGGAAATAGGCGCAGAGCGGTAGCTGCTCCAGTTATGCGCCGGCCGCGGCGCGGCCTTGGTTTGTCGCTAGTCGCCCTTATCTACCGGATGCGTCCCGCCGTCGCGTGGGACTTTCATCGCGATCCTCTCAAAGCACACCGTCCCAATGCTGCAACTCTATAGCCTCGTCGCTGTGTTTCACGCCTACATCGGCTGGCGTCTGCTGCCCGATCTGCCGCTCGGCTCGTGGGGCGTTGCTGCCCTCACAGTGTGGTTAGTGGCTTCCACGATTCTGACGCCATTGCCGTTGTTCGCGCGCCGGATGAAACAGCAGCCGATGGCCGATCGCATCGCGTGGGCCGGTCTGATTGCGATGGGCTCGTTCTCGTCGTTATTGGTTTTGACCGTGGCGCGTGATGCCGCAGTGTCGATCGTTTGGGCGATGAGCAGCTCGCTGCTGAGCGCCAATGCGTTGCAGGCTTTCCGAACCTACAGCGCAGCCGCGGTGCCGGTGCTCGCTGCGCTGCTTACCGTAATCGGCTTGATCAACGCGCGCCGGCGTGCGCAAGTGCGGTCGGTCGATGTTCCTATCGCCGGCCTCCCGGCCGCGCTGCACGGCTTCACCATCGCGCAGATCAGCGATATCCATATCGGCACGACGATCAAGCGCAAATACGTCGATGCCATCGTCGATGCGGTGAACGATCTCGATGCCGACCTGATCGCCGTCACCGGCGATCTGGTGGACGACAGCGTCAGACAACTCTCGCATCACGCGCAGCCGATGTCGCGCCTGTCCGCGCGCTACGGCACCTACTTCGTCACCGGCAATCACGAGTATTACTCCGGCGCCGGCGCGTGGGTGACCGAGTTACGCAGGCTTGGATTGCGCGTCCTGATGAACGAGCACGTCGTCCTCAATCACAAAGGCGAGGCCGTCGTTGTCGCCGGGGTAACCGATTTCAGTGCGCATCACTTCGACCTCGCGCAGCGCAGCGATCCCGCAGCCGCGCTGGCGGGCGCCCCAGCCGATGCGCCGGTGAAGCTGCTGCTCGCACATCAGCCGCGATCCGCGTTCGCTGCCGCGCTGGCCGGCTTTCATCTGCAGCTATCCGGCCACACACACGGCGGACAATTTTTTCCGTGGAATTTCTTCGTGCGATTTCAGCAGCCGTTCGTTGCAGGCCTGCACAAGCTCGGCAGCCTTTGGGTGTACACCAGCCGCGGCACCGGCTACTGGGGACCGCCGAAACGGCTCGGCGCGCCGTCGGAAATTACGCATCTGCGCCTCGTGCCGGCATAGACCCCAGCATAGACCCCAGGCGCGATCGGCAACGTCGACTCTACTTCGCGCGATAATGGGTTGCACAGCGGATCGCAACGATCCGCGATCTAACCCCGCGTGGAGGAGCCGATGAATGCAACTGCCGCCGTTACTGATACCTGGCCCGAACTGCCGCTCGCTGCCTGGCGCGATACCTACGCAACGCTGCACCTGTGGACGCAGATCGTCGGCAAGTTTCGTGTCGCGCAGACGCGCTGGGTGAATCATGCGTGGCACGCAACCGTGTACGTCACCGCAAGAGGCCTGACCACCTCGCCGATCTCCTACGGCGAGCGATCGTTTCAAATCGACTTCGACTTCATGAATCATCGGCTGAACATCTCGTCCACCGATGGCGGTAGCGCGGGGTTTGCGCTCGAGCCGCAGTCCGTGGCGACGTTCTATCAGCGCGTGATGGAACAGTTGCGCAGACTCGACATCGACGTGCGCATCTACGCCAAGCCCAATGAAATCCCAGATGCGATCCCGTTCGAGCAAGACACAACGCATCGTGCGTACGATCCCGAATATGCCAATCGCTTCTGGCGAATCCTCGTGCAGTCCGATCGTGTGTTCAAACGCTTCCGTGCGCGCTTCATCGGCAAGTGCAGCCCCGTGCATTATTTCTGGGGCGCCGCCGATCTCGCGGTCACGCGCTTTTCCGGAAGGCTCGCGCCGCCGCATCCAGGCGGTATTCCGAACTTGCCCGATTGGATAACGCGCGAAGCGTATTCGCATGAGGTCAGCAGTTGCGGTTTCTGGCCGGGCGGCGGCGCCATCGACTTCCCGGCGTTCTATTCGTACGCGTATCCCGCCCCGGATGGATTCGCCGACGCGCCGATCAAGCCGGCGCAGGCTTTCTTCAGCAAGGACTTCGGCGAATTCGTGTTGCCCTACGATGTCGTGCGGACATCGGCGTCGCCCGACGAGACCCTCCTGGATTTTCTGCAGACGACGTACGACGCGGCCGCGGATCTTGCGCACTGGGATCGTGGGGCGCTGGAGCAATCAAGCGATCGGATCGGGGCCGTTGGAGGAAAAGGAAACAGCAAACGCTAACGGCCGGTCAGTGGTTTTTATCACGACTCTTCCCGCGGACAAAGTCAGCAGTCATTGTCAGGGACATTCAACCCAAAAAAAAACGGGTGCAAATGGCGCCCGTTGAGAACACGCGATGGTTAGTTGCAACTAGAGGATCGATCCCCTTTTTGACCGCAACCGCGCGACGCTTAGGAGGCCCAGCCCGCCCAGCGCCAATAGAGAAACCGTTGAGGGCTCGGGAACAACTTGCCCACTTAACGCGAACGATGCGTTGAACGGGCCTTGGCCCGTGATGTCGGTTCCGATTCTTAACCAATCCGGTTTCAAGTCCGTATTGCGCGTCCAGCTTTGCAAATCCCCCAGAAACGAACCAGTTCCTCCGACGATCGGTTTGGCCGCTGAAAGAAATAGGAAGTCCCCGTTCGCCAGCAAAACCTCCGGGCGGAAGAAATAGTGATCGGCCGGAAGTACAACAGGCGTCGTGAAATCCACATCGATTCGAACCTCTTCCCCGCTCACCGGCCCTTCGCCTCCGGTGTTCTGGTTGGGGCTCTTGTGTATCCCATTTACAATTGAATTGAGAACAGCAAAGTTTTGATTTAGAGCGCTCACGGTAAAACTCAAATCTCCGGCAACACCATCGCGAGTTGCAGAGGCGATTTCGACATCGCCAGGTGAGTTCACTCGCGTGGGCACGTTTCCGGAGGGGGGATTGGCCGATTCGCCAGGAAACACGTGGTAGAACTCAACCTCGACGTTGCTAACATTACTAAGTTGCGATCCGGCAGGAATCAATCCAACAAAGGAGGCGTGAGTTATCGCCGTTGGCTGGCTTAGGATGAAATCATCGGCCGTCTCAGTCTCGAGCTTCCCGGCACTGGCCTGACGAGAGGCCGTGCCAATTTTTCCGTCGGGGTCGCCGGTACTGAACGTAAAGGTCGCTCCCCAAGCAGGCGCCGTAAGCCACGCTACACTGGTTAACGCTATTGCCAATTTGGTTTTGAGTGTCATACCAACTTTCCTCTTCTACGGGATACAACTGGTCTCGGGATATGGGAGCTTCTGCCCACGCTGAGTTGTTTTCTCCTCTACAGGCGGTTGAGGCAATTAAGGGGCTCCACTGCTTTCGATGCGTCGATTGCATCAGCTCGCCTTTCTCCATGCTCACAGAATGTCTACAGATGCGCAATGTGATGGCGCGACGACAGTGTGATTAGCGGACGACAACCGCAATCGCTCGTCGCCTAGCATTGCGCGCGTACGCGGAAGGAGGCGCAACCGGCGGGATCGGTGGAGATGTTTCTGGCGACCCGTCACCGTCTACGCCGGCGCGAGCACGCATCGACTTTAAGCAATGTACAAGCAGTCCTTCCTCTCCATTCACGCGCTGCTCTTTGCCGGACTGTATCGCAGTCAGAAAATCTCGCCAGACTTCGCCGTGATGGTCATGCGGAAATGCGATCGGGTCGGCGCCGGTGCCACCCGACGACCCGTCGTTGCGCAAAGATTTGTTTGCGTTCATGAAGCGGCGTATTTTTGTACGCCCGAACTGATAGAGGATGGCATTCCGCTTCGGACTGCAGCGGTCGGGCTGGGCGTATATGATTCAATCGTTCTGTTCATAACAACTCAACGGATTCCTTTGACTACCGATCCTGCTAACTCCGATCGCAAGACCCAGATCGACGCTCTG
>JBBRGM010000126.1:0-10380 GCA_038240725.1 Burkholderiales bacterium
CATGCCAGCCCGGGCGTGCGTCGCTTTGCCCGCGAGCTCGGCGTCGATCTGGGCAAAGTGAAAGGCTCGGGACCGAAGGCAAGGATCTTGAAGGAAGACATTCAGGGCTACGTGAAGACGGCGCTGGCGAAGCCGGCGTCAGCGCCCGCCGGCGGCAGCCTTGGCTTCAACCTGCCACCGATGCCGACCGTCGATTTCTCGAAATTCGGCGCCACGGAAATCAAACCGCTATCACGTATCAAGAAGATTTCCGGCGGCTTCCTGCATCGGAACTGGATCTCGATTCCGCACGTCACTCAGCATGACGAAGTCGATATCACGGAGCTGGAAGCGTTTCGCAAACAGATGTCGGATGAAAATCAAAAGTCGGGCGTCCGTGTCACGCTGCTCGCTTTTTTGATCAAAGGCGTGGTCGCTGCGCTGAAGAAATTTCCGCAGTTCAACTCGTCGCTTTCGCCAGACGGCGAGAGCTTGATTTTGAAAAACTACTATCACATCGGCGTTGCGGTGGACACGCCGAACGGCTTGGTAGTACCGGTATTGCGTGACTGCGACCGCAAAGGCGCGCTTGAGCTGGCTAAGGAATTAGGGGAAGTAAGCACTAAGGCACGCGATGGAAAGCTAGCGCCTACTGACATGCAAGGCGGATGCTTTTCAATCTCCAGCCTCGGCGGGATCGGCGGCACCCATTTCACGCCGATCATCAATGCGCCCGAGGTTGCGATCCTTGGCGTGTCGCGCGCCGCGACCAAACCGGTGTGGAAGGATGGTCAGTTCGTGCCGCGTTTGATCATGCCGGTCTCGCTGTCCTACGATCATCGAGTCGTAGATGGCGCAGAGGGCGCGCGGTTCATTGTTTACTTGAGCGGCGTACTGAGCGATATTCGGCGCCTCGTCTTATGAGCAACAGCGCAGTGCCTACTATCGTCGAGTGAAGCCAGCACCCGCTCACCGCCTGCGCCGCTTGCTCGTTGATCGATTCTGCGGTCGCTTCTTCTTGGCTTACCCAACACGTTGGCCCCTCTAGGCATTCTCGGCGGCACGTTCAACCCGATCCACTACGCCCATCTGCGCTTGGCAGAAGAGCTGACGGACTCGTTAGGGCTCGGCGAAGTGCGGATCATCCCGGCCGCGACGCCGCCTCACCGACCGACGCCTCAGGTCAACGCCGATCACCGACTGGCGATGGTCCGAGCTGCGGTTGCGGGCAACGCGCGGCTAGTACTGGATGACCGAGAGTGCCGTCGCACGGGTTTGAGCTTCACCGTCGACACCCTTCTGGAACTGCGACATGAGCTGGGGCCAGAGCGACCGTTTTTCCTGCTGATGGGCGTCGACGCGTTTCACGGCCTGCCGAGCTGGTCGCGCTGGGAGCAGCTATTCGACCTTGCTCACGTCGTGGTCGTGCACCGACCTGGCTTTACGACAACGTTGTCCCCATTTACTGATGTAGTCGCCCGTCAGCTGGAAACCCGCAGACGCGATGCGGTGTCAGACTTGCAACCGCAAGCAGCCGGCTTCATTCTGTTTTCACCGATTACGCCGCTCGACATCTCCGCGACAGCCATCCGGGCGGCCCTCGCGGACGGGCGCAGCCCGCGTTATTTGCTACCCGATTCGGTTCTCGATTATATTCACCGCCATCACCTGTATAAGGACCTGGATGCAGTCTGAAGAGCTCAAGCAGATCGCCGAAGAGGCGCTCGAAGAAATCAAAGCCCGCGATATCGTGGTGTTGGATACCAGCAGCCTTACATCGCTGTTCGATTACATGATCGTTGCCAGTGCCGAGTCTGCGCGGCAAACTAAAGCGCTTGCCGGGAACGTGCACGATAGAGTCAAGCTTGCCGGTGGCACCGTCATCGGCATCGAAGGCGAGCAGACCGGCGAGTGGGTGCTGGTCGATCTCGGCGGTGTCATCGTTCATATCATGCAGCCTGCCATCCGCGACTATTACAACCTCGAGCAGCTTTGGGGCGGGGACGGTTCGCGCCGCTTGACTCAGCTTCGCCGCGCCGCGGAAGTTCGCACCAACGATACCGATACGGCGCATCTGTAGTCGCACACGCGGACCCGCGTCCTGCAGGCGCGGGACACGAGCGCTATCGCAATGAAGATTCTCATCTGCGCCGTGGGCCACCGGATGCCCGCGTGGGTGGAGGCTGGCTTCCACGAGTACAGCCGTCGAATGCCCCGCGAGATGAGCGTTGAGCTGATCGAAGTTCGTCCAGAGCGGCGACTCGGCAAGTCGCTGACACCCGCCGGCATCCGCAAAGTGCAGGCGACAGAAGGCGCTCGCATGCTCGCCGCGTTGCCCGCCGGTTGCCGCACGGTCGCGCTCGATGACAGCGGGAAGCTCGTCGGCACCGAGCAATTCGCTCGACAACTCGAACGCTGGGCACTCGAATCCAAGGATGTCGCATTCCTGATCGGCGGCGCCGACGGCCTCGCCGAATCCGTTAAGAAGGATGCGTCTTTCCTGCTCTCCTTATCGCCACTGACCATGCCCCACCAACTGGTACGCGTAGTTCTCGCGGAGCAGTTGTATCGTTGTATGTCGCTGCTGCGCAATCACCCGTATCACCGCGAATAAAAGCGTTTCCGCCATATCGAATTGTGCTGAGCACGGCACGCGTGCAGCCGCCCAATGCATGCAAACGAAAGGGCCTGCAGATCCCTGCAGGCACAGCCACGTGACACGCATGCCACCCGTGCAATGGCTGAGGTATGATCCAGAACAACAAACTATGAATCCCGTCTGCTAAGTGCAACCTATCGATCGCCACATCTATCTGGCCTCGCGCAGCTCGCGTCGGCGCGAGCTGTTAAAGCAGATCGGGGTCGGCTTCGAAGTTCTGCTGCTGCGCGAAGGCTCTCAGCGCGCGGCCGACTTCGATGAGACGCCGCTCGCAGATGAGGCACCGGTCGACTATGTCACGCGCGTAGCGCAGCAGAAGGTGCAGGCCGGCTGGGTACGGCTCAGCCAGCGCCGTCTCATGCGGTTTCCTGTGTTGTCCGCTGACACCACGGTTGCGATCGATCAAACCATCATGGGGAAGCCGGCCGATCGCGATCAAGCAGCGGAATTTCTGCGGCAACTATCCGGCAGAGCCCATTACGTCCACACCGCTGTCGCCGTTCAATTCGAAACGCGCGTAGAGCTCGCGGTGTCATCCACCGAGGTTTTGTTCCGCGACCTGGACGATCAGGAAATTCGCAACTACACGACCGGCGGCGACGCGATGGATAATGCGGGCGGCTACGCACTTCAAGGCAAAGCTGCGGTCTTCATTCGCGCGATCTCCGGCAGCTACTCTGGGGTCATGGGACTACCGCTGTACGAGACCAGTCAACTCCTCGCCAAATTCGGCCGTGTCGCGCTGTAACCGAGCGCATCCGAGGTGAACGAGGAGATTCTCGTAAATGTCACGCCGCAGGAAACGCGCGTGGCGGTAATCCAGCAGGGCGTGGTGCAAGAGCTCCACGTTGAGCGCACCACCGGCCGCGGCCTGGTCGGCAACATCTATGTCGGTGTGGTCAGTCGCGTGCTGCCGGGAATGCAATCGGCATTTATTCAGATCGGCCTGGATCGCGCCGCGTTTCTGCACGTCGCCGATATCTGGGAATATCGGCAGAACGGCGATCTCGCGCGGCCGATCGAGCGGCTTTTGCACGACGGTCAACGACTGCTGGTGCAAGTCATCAAAGATCCGATCGGCACCAAGGGTGCCCGGCTATCCACCCAGGTCAGCATCGCCGGACGGCTGCTGGTGTATCTGCCGCAAGAATGCCACATCGGTATCTCGCAGCGGATCGAGGACGAAGCCGAGCGCGCTCATCTGCGCGAACGCCTGCAGCATCTGCTGCCTGCCGACGAGAAGGGCGGCTTCATCATCCGTACGATGGCCGAAACGGCAAGCGACAAAGAGATGCAGTCGGACATCGAATATCTCCGGCGGATCTGGGGCGGGATCCAGGAGAAGTCCGGCGCGATCACCGCACCGGCCTTGCTATATCAGGATCTCAATCTATCGTTTCGCGTACTGCGCGATATCGCCAACGACGAGACCGGCCGCATCCTCATCGATTCGCGCGAAAACTACGAGAAGCTGAATGCGTTTGCGCAAGAATATACGCAGAACGTCGTCCAGCACATCCAGCATTACTCCGGCGAGCGTCCGCTATTCGATCTTTACGGCATCGAAGAAGAAATCGAACGCGCATTGGCGCGCCGCGTGCCGCTCAAGTCCGGCGGTTATCTCATCATCGATCAGACCGAAGCGCTAACTACCGTTGACGTGAACACCGGTGGGTTCGTCGGTGGACGCAGCTTCGACGACACTATCTATAAAACGAACCTGGAAGCGGCGCAAGTCATCGCGCGCCAGCTTCGGCTGCGCAATCTCGGCGGCATCATCATCGTCGACTTCATCGACATGGAAAACAGCACGCACCGCGATGCGGTGTTGAGCGAATTTAAGAAAGCGCTCACGGTCGACCGCACGCGCGTGACGGTGAACGGCTTCACCTCGCTGGGACTCATCGAGCTCACGCGCAAGCGTACCCGCGAGAGTCTGGCGCATACGTTGTGCGAGCCCTGTCCGGTATGTCAAGGACGCGGCGAGGTAAAAACCGCGCAAACCGTTTGCTACGAAATCCTGCGCGAAATCGTGCGCGAAGCGCGGCAATTCGACGCTCACGAATTTCGCATCCTCGCAGCGCAAGGCGTGATCGATTTATTCCTCGACGAAGAATCGCAAAGCCTCGCCATGCTCGGCGATTTCATCGGCAAACCCATCTCGCTGCAAGTCGAAACCATCTACACGCAGGAGCAGTACGACATTGTGTTGATGTAGTCACTGCGCATCTGGTTCCCCGCGATAACTTTCGAGACTTAATCTGGAGCACCCCATGCTGGAATGCGAAGTGGCATACGCGGCCTCACCATCGGAGGCGCTTCGAGACTTTTTGCGCGTTGCCGGCGCTGCGGGGCTGGGCAGTATGCTCGCGTCCTTCGGCAGTCCGGCAAGTGCGGCCGCTGCAAATGGAGCGGCTGCCGATACGTTTCCGCTCGGCGATTTGCTATTGCAGTCCGGTCAGATCCTGCAAGCAGCGAAGATCGCTTATAAGACGCACGGGCGACTCAATGCCGATAAAAGTAACGCGATCATCTATCCGACACCGTACTCTGCGCATCATTCCGACATCGAATGGCCGATCGGACCCGGTAAAGCGCTCGACCCCGAGAAGTACTTCATCATCGTGCTCGACATGCTGGGCAACGGCTTGTCATCCTCGCCGAGCACGACGCCGGCGCCGCAAGATCGCAACCGATTTCCCAACATCACGATCTACGACAACGTCGTGGCTCAGCATCGACTGGTCACGGAGTTGTTCCAGATAGAGCGGTTAGCGTTGGCAGTGGGCTGGTCGATGGGCGCGCAGCAGACGTTTCAATGGGCAATCAGCCATCCGAATATGGTGGAGCGCATCGCGCCGTTTTGCGGAACCGCACGCACAACGCCGCATAACCTGGTTTTTCTGGAAGGCATAAAAGCCGCGCTGACCGCCGATGCAGCGTGGTTGGATGGACGCTACGAGCAGCCGCCGGTTAAGGGTATTCGTGCATTCGCACGCGTGTACGCAGGATGGGGCTTCTCGCAGCCGTTCTATAAGCAATCGCTGTGGCGGCAACTCGGATTTTCATCGCAGGAGGATTTCCTGGTGAATTTTTGGGAGAAGCGGTTTCTCAAGCGCGACGCCAACAATCTGCTGGCGATGTTGTGGACTTGGCAGCACAACGACGTCGGTGCGGTCGGACCGTTCGCCGGTAAGCTGGAAGCCGCACTCGGCTCCATCCGCGCAAAGGCACTGGTGATGGCAGGGCAAACCGATTTGTATTTCACCCCAGAAGATATCGAATTCGAAGCGTTGCTGATTCCGGGTGCCCGCTTCGAAGTCATTCCCTCAGTGTGGGGACATCAGGCCGGCGGTGGCCTGAATTCAGTCGACAATCGTTTCGTCGACGACCGGCTCAAGGCGTTGCTTGCGAGTTGAGTACGTGGGGAGATTGCAAATGACTCAGCGCGCTACGACTATCCGAGGTCGCACTAGCGCATGGTAGCTCCTCAGGCGGCTTTGGCTTTCACTTGCCGCTGCCGATCCGCACTGCCCAGCACCTTGTGCTTAATCCGGAGCAGGTCTTCCACCTGTTTGCCCAGCGCCATCTTCTGGGTTTCGAGCTGATGCAATCGCTCTTGCAGGCTCGACAAATCGCCCGATAGTTTCTTGAGATTATCGACCCGGCGCTCGAGCAGTGTCTGATGCTCTTTAAGCTGGTTGGAGATCGGCGTGAGCGCGGTTTTCAGCCACTGGTCCAGATCCTTCCGCGTCGCTTGAAACACGGTACGCGCTTCCGTGACCAAACCGTTGTAGAAGCGCTTCACCAGGAAATGCTTCTCCTTCATCAAATTCACTGGATCGCGGCAAAAACGTTCGGTGTTCTGCTTGAGGCCCTTCATCGTGAGAATGTGGCGTTCCAGATTCAGCGGTGGGGGCGTCAGTTTAACGAAGCCGTACTTCTCCTGAAAATCCTGATAGACCTTGTCTACGAAATTGCGCGTCTCCGATGCAAACGTCAGGATCTTGTCCGCCTGCCGCGTAAACGTTTCGAACAGCGAGTTCATGCTCCGCCACAGACCCGCGCTCGTCCAGCTGCCCTCGATGCCGCGGGCCGCCTTGGAGAACAACTCGTCGATGTGCTCTTCATCCAGATTGGACATCAGCGCGTGACCTTGCTTGAGCACCACGCCGTACGAAGTTTTGAAGCTGTCCATGTGCTGTAGATAGACCGAGCGATCTTTCTCGAGTCGACCCAACATCGTTTTCGCGAGCTCGCGATTCTTGCCCGACAGTTTCGAGAGCTCCTGCAACTCGCTCTGCGTCGACGTGAGCTGCGCCATGACGCTCTGCAGTGAGCTCTCCACCATGGTGCCCATCTCTCTCACGACAGCGGCACGGAGGATTTCCTGCTTGGCCGGAATGATCTCATTGGCGAGTAACTGCTCGAGATCACGAATGCCGCTGCGATCGAGCATCGCCTGATCCCCCCGGATCCGCGCCAGCAATGCTTTTTGCGCCGAGAGCGCGATTACATGGTCGCGCGGCAGTTCCAGCAATCTGCACGTATCGTCGACTTGTCGGCTGATCGATGCATCGATCTCCGGCACGCTCTTCAAATCATCCCACAACAGATCGATCTTGTTCAACACTGCAATACGCCGCGTCTGATAGCTCTGCACGTAACGCTGCCACATCTCCAGATCGGATTTGGTGACGCCGGTATCAGTCGCCAGCAGAAACAGAATCGCGTGCGCGCTCGGAATCATCTTGAGCGTGAGCTCGGGCTCGGTTCCCAGCGCGTTAAGCCCAGGCGTATCAAGGATGACCAGGCCGCTCTTCAACAACGGATGCGGATAGTTGATCATGGCGTGGCGCCAAGCGGGAATTTCGACTCGGCTGCCACGGGTAACCACGGTCGTCGTTACGAAATCTTTCTGATCGAGCAATCCCATCGCGGCGGCTTCGTCCACGCGAACGGTCTTGGTTTCCGCCAGGCTCAACATCGCCTTCGCCATCTCTTCCTGAGACTGCAGATTCAATTTAATCTTCACCCATTCGATCGGGTGCTGTTTGAGCGACGCGATGCTGTCCTCGCGCTTGCGCGTCTCGATCGGCAGCAGGCGTACGTAAGGTTCTTCCGCGGAATCGTAGAAGATTTCGGTCGGGCACATGGTCGTGCGGCCCACGTCCGAAGGCAGCAGGCGCTGCTTGAAATCTGCAAAGAACATTGCGTTGATGAGCTCGGTTTTGCCGCGCGAATATTCCGCGAGGAATGCAAGCACCATGCGATCGTTGCGCATGCCTTCGAGCAGATCGTAGATACGCAGGCTGCGCTGGATATCGACGTGGCCATGCTGGTCGAGCCACGCCTGATAGGCCTCGATGCCGGCGCGGATTTCATCCCGCCAGCGCTGAAAGCTGGCAATCTGGCTTTCGAGCTGGTTGCTCATGTCATGTCCCAATTTCGTATGATCCGCAAGACATTATCGTCAGGCGCGTCGACCTCTACTGCTTTTTTGCGTCCACGCGCACCGCGTTTGATGATAATCCGCCTTGCCGGGAGCTCCAGCGCCTCACTCAGGAATTCCAGTAGAACTCGGTTCGCCCTGCCATCTACGGCAGGTGCCGCGACGCGAATCTTCAAGCGGTCATCGTGCTGTCCGACGACTTCCGATACTCGGGCGTTGGGCTGAACGTGAACTTCAATGCAAAGAACGTTCCTGTCATGGTCGATGCGGTACCACCGGCTCATCGATGGCTCGAGAGCGAGGCGATCAGCCGACCGCGAAGGCAATGAGCATCAACAGCAGCTGGCAGATGACAAGCACGAAGAGGGGGGAAAGGTCGACATTGCCGACCGGGGGAATGCGCTTTTGAAACACGCGCAGGAACGGCCGGGTCAGGCTGTTCAGCAGGGGCATCGCGGAGTTATACGGGCCGGCCCAAGTGAGCACTGTTCGCACGATAACCGCGACCATCAGGATCCAGATCGACAGCTTGATCAATTGGACCACCGCCACCAGCGCGGCCCAAACCAGGCTGGTACCGACTGCGGGTTCTAAACCGGGACCGGTCAGCCAATAGCTCGCCACGATGAGTATCCACTCGGTGAGCCACGCCAATACCAAGGTGGCGAGGTCCATCCCGTATAGCCCGGGAATAACGCGACGCGCCGGGATTACGATCCAGTTCGTCAGCGCTGCGAGGAATTGCGCGATCGGGTTCCGAACGGGTGCGCGCAGCAACTGCAAGTAGAAGCGCAGAAGAAGCGAGAGCGCGAACAGACCTAGAAAGGTTTCCAGCAGAAACTGCAGCGCGCGCCCCAACATCATTGCCCTCCGCCCAGCTCATCGCCGAGCTCGCGAGATCGAGCAGCAGCCTGCTTGACCGACTCGATGAATCGTTGCTTGAGCGCTTCCGCGTCCATTGTCTTGAGCGCGCGTTCAGTAGTACCGCCGGGAGACGTTACGCGGACGCGCAACGTCGCGGGATCTTCTCCACTGTTGGTTGCAAGTTGAGCTGCCCCGAGAAACGTCTGCAGGCTGAGCTGGCGTGCGGCGGTCGCCTCGATCCCGAGCTCTTGGGCGGCCTGTTCGAGAGCTTCGAGGAAATAGAAAACATACGCCGGTCCGCTCCCCGACACTGCGGTGACTGCGTCCATCAAATCTTCGCGTTCAATCCACAAGGTCAAGCCCACTGCGCGCAGGATGTCCTCTGCCGCCTGGCGTTGAGGCGCGGAAACCGTCGGAGTGGCATAGAGCGCAGAGATTCCGGCACCGATCAGCGCCGGCATGTTCGGCATGGCGCGCACAATCCGCGTGTAGCCCTGCAACCACTGTGTCAGAGCCGCGGTACGGATTCCAGCAGCGATGCTGATAACCAGTTGCTTGCTCAACAACGCCGTCATGTTGGCGACTGCGGATTGCAATTGCTGCGGCTTTACCGCCAGCAACACGACGTCGCTTGCTGCCAGATCGGCGCCCGCTCGGGCAGCTGTCCGTACGCCGAAATCCGCGGCTAATCGTTCGCATACCTGCGGCGCAACTTCCACGACGCTGATCGAATCCGGCGCAAAGCCTCGCTTCACCAGCCCACCGATGAGCGCGGTGGCCATGTTTCCTCCACCAACGAGTGCGATTTTCATTATCAGTTGAGCGCGGAGGCGAGCTCACGCTCACCGCCGCATATGCGTCGCGAGGTTAGCCCTGCTCCGCCAGTTTCTTGACGTTGTCGAGGCCGGCCTTGTATGCGCCGTTGATGATCTCGACGACCTCAGCATCGGTCTTGCCGCTGCCGGGCTTGCCCTTGAACTTGCCGATCCAGGTGAGCTTGCTGCCGCCGTCCTTGCCTTTGGTGACGCGCATGCTGGAGACGTAATCGGTCAGAGGAAACGGCGAGTCGCCGACAATCCGGTAGCGAACCATTTTTTTCTTGTCGTTGAAGTCGAGCAGCTCTTCGTCGAAGCTCTCGCCGCTACCGAGTGTCAAGGTGCGCATCGCCCCCTTGGTATTGTTCGTACCGGATTTGATGACGTCGTTCTTGAACGCGGGATGCCATTTCGGTAGCGCGTCGAAGTCTTTCACCAGCGCCCAGACTTTTTCGGGACTCGCTTTGATGTCGACCGATTGCTCAGACTTCAACTTGCCCGCGGCTTGCACAACCAGTGGCGACACCAGCGAAAGGCACAGCGCCAACCCCAGTAGTCTCTTCATAACTTCCTCCTTTAGTGTTCGAGATACCGAAGGTGCGGCATCCGAC
>JBBRGM010000127.1:0-10374 GCA_038240725.1 Burkholderiales bacterium
GGCGATCACTGTCCAGATTGCGTTGAACGAGTTGGTGACCGACGGTTTTCACGGACTGTGCGCGATCGTGACCGATCTTTCCGACTACCACCGCAATCAAGAGATCGCGCATTCGGAGAAGCTCAATCGCGCCATTCTCGACCAGGCATCGGACGCGATGCTGTTGTGCGATTCGAATGCGCGGGTGCGGCGCGCGAATCAAGCGGGAATGTCGCTGCTGGGTCCGGCATGTATCGGTAAATCGTTCGACGCCATTTGCGAGGACGCGACGCAGCTGATCGAGTCGATAACCGGCGGCCGCGAGGTGCGTGGCATGCCGATTACGTATCAGAACGGCAACGGTCCGACGCTTGATTTGCTGGCGAGCGCGAAAGTGCTCGATCAGGAAGCGAGCAACGATGTCACCTGGATCGTTACTTTGATCGACATCACGCTGCTCAAGCGCGCCGAGCGCACCCTGCAGGAAACCGACCGCAAGAAAGACGAGTTTCTCGCCATGCTCGCGCATGAGTTGCGCAATCCTCTGGCCCCGATTCGCAGCGCTATCGGCGTCATGCGCCGGATCGAGATCACCGACCCGACGCTGGTATGGGGTCGCGACGTGATCGATCGGCAGATTGAACACTTGGTGCGCCTGGTCGACGATCTGCTCGACGTATCACGCCTGACGCAAGGCAAGATAACCTTGAAAAAGACCCGCGTCGCATTGGCGCGCATCGTCGAGCGGGCGGTCGAGACCAGCCGGCCGCTGATCGAAGCGCACAATCATCAGCTGACGGTCGCGCTGCCGGACGAGCCGATCTATGTCGACTGCGATGCGATCCGCTTGTCGCAGGTTATCGCGAATTTGTTGAACAACGCGACCAAGTACACTCCGGCCAGCGGGCAGATTCGCATCGACGCGAAACGTCGCGGCGAGAGCGTCATACTCACGGTGAAAGACAACGGAATCGGAATTTCCGCCGATGCGCTTGCCGGCGTTTTCGATCTATTTACGCAAGCGGAACGATCGCTGGCGCGCGCAGAAGGTGGATTGGGCATCGGCCTGACACTGGTGCGCCGGCTGGTAGAAGCACATGGAGGCAGCGTGCAGGCGAACAGTGCAGGGCTTGGCAAAGGCAGTGAATTTACCGTCGAGCTGCCGCTCGCAACCGATAGCGGACAATCGACCGAGCGTGTCGCAGCGAAACCCGGGGCGGCGCCGATCGCGAACGGCTGTCGCATCTTGCTGGTGGATGACAACGTCGATTCGGCAGATGCGATGAGCGTGCTGCTCGAGATGTTCGGTCACGACGTGCGCAAAGCGGGCGACGGGCCCAGTGCGCTGGTTCTGGCACAGCAGTTCGAACCGCAGATCGTCCTGTGCGACATCGGACTGCCGGGGATGGATGGCTATGAAGTCATTCGGCGTCTGCGCCAGGCCTGTAGCGGCGCACAGCCGATCGTGGCGGCCATCACGGGGTACGGGCAAGCCGAAGATCGTCTCCGCTCAGAGCAGGCGGGCTTCGATCATCATCTGGTGAAGCCGGTAGATTGGAAGGCGCTGGAAGAGTTGATCAGCGCTGCAGGACAGGCGTTTCAGCGCGCGTGAGCCGATCTGCTCTCGGGGGGGCGCCCAGGCTGGAATCAGGTGCGTGCCCACGCCACGCCAGGCGCTTTGCGTGTCGATTTCTTCAGTTGGATCTCGCCGGGCCCGGACATATACAAATCCCAGTGCACGCCGGGCGTGCTATCGGCGTTGAGCTGCACGCCGTCTAAGCGCACGTCGCTCTCGGTTGTGCTCTGCAGAAATACCTTGAACAGGCGAAACCGTACCGGCCGCTCGCCGCCGGGCAGAGTGACTAGGATGTCTTCGCCGGGACTGAATCCATACCGCGCTTTCGCGTAGGCATTGACCGCCCATTCTGCTTCCACCGACAGCCGGATCATCTCTTCGCGCAACGCCAGCTCGAGTTTGCGGCTGCGGTCGGCGTAGTGCTCGAACAGACTGCTGAGCTCGTAGCCGCTCAAGGTGGCGGGCATTTCCGGAAAACGGTTGATGAGATCGGCGCGTCGTAGCTCGTTGTAGAACGCGGCGACGCGATGCACCGCAAGCTTTGCCGTGAATGCTTCGTGGCGCAGTGCTGAGAAGTCTATGACGGAATGTTCCACTGCGTCCCTATGTTCGCTCGCAGCCTTGCGTTGGATTGAGAATGCGCTTGATGGTGAGCTTGACATGCGCATGGCAGGCATCCTGCGCATTCAGCGGCCGAACGTGAGCAGCGCAAGGCGCACGCTCACAGCGCCATATCGGCCAACTTGCGTCGGTCTTGAGCGTAACACCGCGAGAGCTGCGGGCCGCACGCCAGCGCGCATCCGCCCTCAGGTCGGCTCGGGGCTCTGCGCACCCGCGTGATGCGCAAACAGCGCGCGCACGGCGTCGATGCTATCGGCTTCCTCCGGACGCTTATCCGGCCGGTAGGCCTTCACACGCGCGAACCGCAAAGCGAGGCCGCCGGGATATTGCGGGCTGTCTTGAATCTCGTTAACGGCGATCTCAACGACGACTTCGGGCCGCACGTATACGGTGATGGCGTCCCGCGACGTTTCCAGCTCGAGCAGCTTGTGCGTCTGCCATTCGAGCATGGCGTCGGTGAGCCCCTTGAAGGTTTTCCCGAGCATGATGAAGGTGCCGGTTGCGGGGTCGCGTGCGCCGAGGTGCAGATTGGAAAGCCAGCCGCGCCGTCTGCCATTTCCCCATTCCCCGGCCAGAATTACCAGGTCCAGGGTGTGCGCCGATTTTACTTTGAGCCAGCTGCTGCCGCGGTTGCCAGCTTCGTACAACGACTGCGGCGACTTCGCCATTACGCCTTCGTGCCCACGCTGCAGCGCTTGATCGAAGAACGTTTGCGCCATATCGACGTCGTCTGTGATCAGCCGCGGTACCAGCATCGCCTCAGGCAGCGTTTGCGACAATGCTTCGAATCGCTCGCTATAGGGACGATCGATCAGATCGACATCGCGCAGACGCAGGCAATCGAAAAAGAATGCGCTGAGCGGCAACACTTCGCGCATCGACGCGACGTCGAGCCGACGTCCGAAGCGCCGCATCGTGATTTGGAACGGATGCGGTCTCCCGTCTTCACGCAGCGCGATCGCTTCGCCGTCGAGGATCAACGCATCTACATCGAGCGAGCGCACCGCCTCCACGATTTCCGGCACGGCGACGCTGACATCGTTCATGCCGCGGCTGTAGATGCGCACCTCATCCTTATGCTTTTGTACTTGGATGCGCGCGCCGTCGACCTTCCATTCCAGCGCGGCAGTCCCGAGTTGCCGCATCGCGTCCGCCATGTCCTCGGCGGGTTGCGCGAGCATCGGCGTGACGGCTTGAAACAAACGCAGCGTGAAGCGTTGCAGTCCCGCCTGCCCTTCTGTCATCGCGCTCCTGGCGATCGGTGCGATGCCACCGGCGACCATTGCCGCACGCCGCACATCGGCAGTGGGAACCTGCGCGGCGCGTGCGAGCGCGTCGATCATCATGCCCGCAAGCGCCCCTTGCCGCAGCTCGCCGAGCAACAGTCGGATCACGTACGACTGTTCCTCCGCACACATGCGCGCCAGTAAATCGCCGAGCAATTGTTTGCGCTGCCCAATCGAGCCTTTCCCGCTTGCCCGCGCAACGGCATCGAGCGTGCGATCGACTTCCGTCAAGGTTACTTCAGGTGTGCCTGCCTCGCGTTCGGGTCGCGAAGCGAGAACGGTTGCGTAGCCCACACCGAGTTTCTGTTGTCGGATCTCGCCGGACAGATAGCCGACGCCGATCTCGATTTCATCGCCGGCGAGACGGCGCAAACAATCGGCAAGCGTTTCGATCTTCGCAAGACGCTTGCTGGTCGACGCGACGAGTCGCGAAGTTTCTACGAGATCGAAAAGCAGCATTAGATAAAGTCCCGAGCACCGCGATTCTCGAACGGCATATTGTCGATCGTTCGGCGAGAGCTGTTCTGCAGGCGTCCGGCGCGGCGCCGCGTTCGCTCTGCACCGCGCGACTGCGCCGGCAGCGATCGAGTTCGACCGGAGACAACACCGCTAAGTTTCGGTCCGCAAAACTGATGCATCGACGGCGGTGCTATGCGCGAGGGTCTCAATCTCGCTGTCGTCGAAACGCGCCGGATCGTGTTATCGCAGAGCAAGGTTTTGTGAAAGGGCGCAAGGAGCTTGCGCGCTCGGCGCGCTGACCCTAGACTCGCAGTTACCCAATTTGCACAACAAAAGAGCTGCCGTGGTCGTCTACAACTTATCTTGCGAGAACGCGCATAAATTCGAAGCGTGGTTCGCTTCGCCTCAAGCGTTCGCACATCAACATGACGCCGGGCAGCTCGCCTGTCCGGTCTGCGGCTCGGTTGCAGTCGCGAAATTACCGAGCGCGCCGCACATCACGGTTCACCGCGGTGAGGACAACAAAGAAACAGCGATTACCGGCAGCCCGGATTTCATGTCGCGCCTGCAGGCCAAGTTTCTCGAGTACGTGATCAAGCATACCGAAGATGTCGGCGATCGGTTTCCCGATGAAGCGCGCCAAATTTTCCAGGGCGATGCGCCCGAGCGTCCGATTCGCGGTCAGGCTTCGCGCGAAGAAGTTGCAGAGCTCCGCGAAGAAGGCATCGAAGTCATGGCACTGCCGGTCTCGCCAATACCGCCCGAACAACTGCACTGATCGGTTAGCGTCAGGCGCGCCCTGAGGGACGCCTGAATATTTTTCCAAATTCGCAGCGCGTGCAAATGCACGCGCGCCGCACCGCTCCATAGTTGCCGATGTTTTATCGCAGATCAGCGACCACTCGCGTCTGCGGTAGCGTCCATTGCGTCGCATTTGCGGCGTGCGGAAAAACGGTTAGCGCAATAAGAAGATTGTTGCCAAGCCGAGGAAAATAAAAAAACCGCCGCTATCGGTGATTGCCGTGATGAGCACGCTCGACCCAACTGCAGGATCGAGACCGAGCCTGACCAGCAGCATCGGAATGAAAACACCGCCCAGCGCCGCCACCATTAAGTTGAGCGTCATCGCTGCAGCCATCACTAGGCCGAGCGAGTAGTTGTTGTACAAAAGCATGGCGAAGACACCGATGATGCCGCCCCACACGAGACCGTTCAGCAAGCTGATCAGTATCTCTTTCATCAGCAATCGCTTCGCATTGGCGGGGCTGGCCTGTCCCAGCGCGATCGCGCGCACCAGCATCGTAATCGTCTGATTACCCGAGTTGCCGCCGATGCCGGCGACGATCGGCATGAGCGTCGCAAGCGCGACCAGCCGCTCGATGCTGCCCTCGAATATGCTGATCACGCGCGAAGCGACGAATGCCGTAACCAGATTCACCGCGAGCCAGGTCCACCGATTACGCGCGCTGGCCCACACCGACGCGAAAATATCTTCGCCTTCGCGCAAGCCGCCGAGATTGAGACGTTCTGCTTCGGCTTCTTCGCGAATGAAATCCAGCACTGCATCGACGCTCAAGCGGCCGACCAGACGGCCGTCTTCTTCGATAATCGGCGCCGTGACCAGGTCATACCGCTCGAACGCCTGCGCGGCGTCGTCGGCCTCGTCGCCGGGATGCAGCGTGAGCATGTCGGTCTTCATGATTTCACCGACGAGCTGGTCTGGATCGGAGACGAGAATCCGATTGAACGGGAGCACGCCCTTCAGCATTTCGTTGCGGTCGACGACGAACAACTGATCGGTGTGGTCAGGCAATTCGTCCAGTCGGCGCAAGTAACGCAACACCACTTCCAGGGTGACGTCCTCACGGATCGTCACGAGGTCGAAGTCCATCAGCGCGCCGACAGAATTCTCCGGGTACGACATCGCCGAGCGTAGTTGCTCGCGTTCTTCCACCGGCAGCGCTCTGAAAACGTCATCCAGCACGCTGTCCGGCAGGTCCGGCGCGAGATCGGCGATCTCGTCGGTATCGAGCTGCTCGGTTGCAGCGACCAGCTCGGCGGAATCCATGTGCGCGATGAGCGTCTCGCGCACCGGCTCCGACACTTCGAGAAGAATCTCGCCATCGCGATCCGCTTTGACCAGATCCCACACATATAGCCGCCGTTCAATCGGCAATGCTTCCAGGATGTACGCGATGTCCGCTGGGTGCAGACGCTCCAGCTGTTGCTGAAGCTCCGCCGCGTGTTGCTTGTGCACGAGGTTTTCCACCAAATCGTGGCGCGGTCCTTCCTGCCTCTGGACGAGCTCCTCCACGAGCCGCTGTTTATCCAGGATCTCGATAATCTGCTGAAGCGCTTCCTGCACGCTTTCCGTAGATCTGGCAGATTCGGCTTTGGGCAGCAAAGCTTGTGTCATAGGGGTTGGCGCGCTGGCGGTCGGACGCAGCGGAGCATGGCGTCAACGACGACGGACGAATTGCATTTTACGGGCGCGCGAGACCGCCGTCTAACGACTGCGCTGTGGAGGATGAGCGACTTGCAAGCCGCGCAAAACGCGATCGGCTCTTCGTGAGCGGCCCTGCATCGGACGCCCAACAGGCGTTGTGAGAATCACACCGGGAACGGCATCGACGCGTTGGATTGAACCTCGTTAAGCCGACGCCGGGGGCAGGCCCCGGGCGCCGATCCAACGAGGTTACTGCTTAGGCACGATGCGCGTCGATTCCCAGGACACGAATTGAATTCCGCCGTCGCGCTTCGCCCAGACGCTGTTGAAGCGCAACTCCACAGAAATATCCTGACCCTTCACGGTCACATCGAAGTTGCCGGTGCCGGTGATGATGGCGATGCAGCCATAGGTGCGTACCTTGACGTCGGTGCGCTTCATCACTCGGTACTTCACCGCGCCTGAGCGCAGCGACTCGACGTAGCTCGCCTTGCTATCGACCAAAGCACTTGTGTGCGTGTAGCTCAGATCATCGCCGAGTAAGCGATCCAGAGCGGCAAAATCGTTAGTCGTTTGTGCAGCATAGCGTGCGTCTTCAGCCTTGAGTGCTTCTTCGGCGGTGATGGTTCCGCTGCAATCCTCCGCAAATGCGACGCTACCCGAGATGACGCTCAGAATGGCAACGCCGCAAAGGGCGCGCAGGAAATGTTTCAACATGGGCCTCCTCCTTCTAGTTCGATGTCGTTATGGGGAACCGCTCGTGTAACCGGGGCAGAACCGAATCACTATGCCGCATGCAATTGACGCCCGTCAAACGTAGGCGCCGGAGAGCCAAGCGCGTCGGCGAGACACGCGCGCCTGCGTGACGATAAAACGCCTCGCCGAGACCTGATCGAGCCGCTGCTGCGGACTAAGCGGAGATCAGGTGGTGCTATCCGGCGTGAGCAGCGCGAACGGCTTTGAGTCGCACACGCTCCGGCCTTCGCTTTTCTGCGTGACCTTGAACAACGCTAGTTGTTTGCCTTTCCACGCGAAGCCGAGCTTCTCTTTTGCGTCAGGCGCGCGTTCCGGATGGCTGACCAGCAAATCGCAACTCGCTGCTGCCGGATCGAGTGCCACCTCGTAGGGAAACTTCCGATCGGGCAGCACGGCGTCGCCGGCGTCGGTGAACTCGTAGGCGCCGCCTTGCTCGTCGTGATACTTGCCCGCGATGACGGATCGATTCACGAAAGGGTCGAGCGCATCAGCCAGGCGCACGAAGGAGAGATACTTCTTCTTCGCGAAATTCGGTTCGGCGATCGACAGCGATTCGAACTTACCCTGCGCATTGCGCTGGCCGCGAAAATAAATGTAGGTTACGTCGGAGGCGCTCACCGCGCCGGCTTCAGGCGACACCACCATGCGATAGGTGTTCGGTTTGCCGCCCGGTTCGACTTCGATCAGAAACTGCAGCAGCGCGTTCTGAAAATTCGTGATGAGGATTGGGAAGACGCTGCCGTCTTTCTCGATCTTGACTACCAGCGACGGGGTGTGGCGTGCCGCGGCATGGGGGGATCGCGTCGATTGCAGCTTCTCCATGTACGCCTTGGATATCCAGGTGCCTTGAATATCCCAGACGAACACGCGGTCAGGGCGAATCGGTCTTGGTCCCTGCGGGTGGTCGCTCGCCGGCGGCGGGCTGACCGGATCCGTTGCGGACGACTCCTGCGCTGCGAGACAAACGGATGAATCGAGCACACATAGCATAGCGAGCGCGAGCAGCGCTCGGGTCAGATATCGACAGGCTTTCATGTAAGGGTCTCTATAATTTTTCTGATCAGCGGGCCACGATCGGCGGACGCTTCTTATGGAACGCAGTGCGCTGCTCGAATGCATGCGCAAGCTGCAGCACGCCGAGCTCGTCTTGCGGACGTCCGACGATCTGCAAACCAACGGGTAAGCCTTCGGGGGAGAAACCGCATGGCACCGACATCGCCGGCAGCCCGGTTACGCTGACGACGTAACAGGACTTCATCCAGTCCAGATAACTCGTCATGGGCCGGCCGTTGATTTCGGTGACATACGGCTCGTTCACATCGAACGGCAGCACCTGCACCACCGGTGCTGCGATGAAGTCGTATTGTTTCATAAACTCCCGCACGCGATGATACAGGGCGGTGCGCAAAACTTCGGCGCGGCCGACCTGTGCGCCGGTCAGACGCGCACCGGCCTCGATATTCCAGATCACCGTGTCTTTCATCTGATCGCGCCTGGTTTTCAGAAATTGCCCGAACGCCAGCTCGAATTGATAGGCGCGCAGAACGGTGAAGATCTCATCTGCGTCCGACCAGTCCGGCTCTGCTTCTTCCACCGTGATGCCGAGCGCTGCGAACTGATGGCGCTGCGCGTCGAGTGCCGCAGTCACGCGCGGATCGACCGGGATACCGCCGAAATCGCGGCACCATGCGATCTTCATTCCGCTGAAATCGCGCTCGAGCGGCTGTGCGAAAATTGTCGGCGAGTCCGAGATCGAGATGGGCGCGCGCACGTCGGGCCCGGCGATGGCCTGGAGCTGGAGTGCCAGGTCTTGCACCGTTCGCGCCATCGGTCCGACGACCGCCATCGAATGCCATGCGTTGATGGCCGGCCAGAATGGAACGCGGCCCGCGGCGGGACGCAGTCCGGTTACGTTGCAAAAGCTCGCTGGATTGCGCAACGAGCCGCCCAGATCGCTGCCATCCGCGATGGGCACCATGCCGCACGCCAGCGCAACCGCCGCACCGCCGCTGCTGCCGCCGCAGGTTTTGCTCAGATCCCAGGGATTGCGCGTTGCGCCGAACAGCGTATTGAATGTCTGCGAGCCGGCGCCGAGCTCGGGCGTATTGGTCTTGCCCAGCGTGATCGCACCGGCTGCTTTCAACCGCTCCACGATCAACGAATCCTGCTCGGGCACGAAGTCTTTGAACAGCGGAGAACCGAACGTGGTCCGAATGCCGCGGGTCAGCGCCAAATCCTTGTGCGCGACGGGCAAGCCAAATAGCGGTGCCTGATCGCTCGATGGCGCGACGCCGCGCGCGAGGGTTGCGTCGGCCGCGCGCGCGGCATCCAGCGCCTGATCGGGCAAGAAAGTAATGATCGCGTTGACCGCCGGATTTACCCGCTCGATCTGCGCGATGTGTGCACGCATTACTTCTTCGCACGACAGTGCCTTGCTGCGAATCGAGCGCGCCATCTCGCGCGCGGTCAGAAAACAAATTTCGTCGGCGCTCATTCGTTACCCTCAAGTCCGAAAGATGAAATATACAGCGCCCATGATGCAGAACGCGGCCCACAAATAATCCAGCTTGAGCGGTTGCTGCATGTAGAACAGCGCAAACGGCACGAACACCGATAACGTAATCACTTCTTGCAGGATCTTGAGCTGCGGCAGAGTCATCACGGTATAGCCGGCGCGATTTGCCGGCACTTGCAGCAGATACTCGAACAGCGCGATGCCCCAGCTCGCGAACGCCGCGATATACCAGGGGCGCCCCGACATGTTTTTGAGATGGGCGTACCAGGCGAAAGTCATGAACACGTTGCTGGCGGAAAGCAACAATATGGCTTTGAGTGCAGCGGGCATGATCGACAGTATGAGTTGGAAACTAGATGATGCGACTGCGCGCTGCGATCAATGCTGCACCCCGACGCCTCTGGCCATGAGCACTGCCGCCAGCGGAATGCAGGCCAGCAGTGCGAGCTCCAGTGCGACGTAGCGGCGCGCGCCGGCGATGTCGCGATCGCGCAGGACGCGTTCTTGCCCTGATTTGAGCGCACGGTTCCAGCGCAGAAACTGCAACGTCGGCGGAATCGAAATCAGACCGACCGCAAGGAACAAGGTCATCTTGATGTAGAACACCGGATTGTTGAGATAGAACGCAGCGCCTTTGCCCACAACGAACACGCGCAACAATCCCGTGGCAATCACCACGATCACGGCTGCCAGATAAAACAGATCGACACGCGCGAGCACGCGCACTTGTGCCGGC
>JBBRGM010000128.1:0-10290 GCA_038240725.1 Burkholderiales bacterium
ATGGTTTTGATGGCGGTTATTTTCATGGCTGCTCCTCGCCTTTATTTTTTATATTTCTGCGCTGTTATTTTTCGCTTTAATCGTTCTACCCGATAACGAGCAGCGAACGCGGCAAACTGTGTCTCTCATGAACTGCACTCACGCTCGCTGGCGCGCTTCCAATTCTTCCCAGCGCGCCATCATCTCGACCAGCTCTTGCTCTACCTGTATGTGGCGGGCGCGCGCCATCCGCACGCGTTCGGCTTCGCTGCGATACAACTGCGGATCCGCCATTTCGTTTTCGAGCTGCGCCTGTTCGCGCTCCAATTCTTCGATGCGCGCCGGCAGCACTTCGAGCTCCTGCGTTTCTTTGAAGCTCAGCTTCGCGGGCGGACGCGGCGCGCGACCGGCCGGCGCCCTGCCCGGCGCCGCGCTGGCCGAGGCGTCGCGTTGATCGCGCGAGCGCAGCACGCGCGCCCATTCGTCATAGCCGCCGGGATTCTCGACCCAGCGGCCGTCGCCGTCAAAGGCGATTACCTGGGTGACGACGTTATCCAGAAACGCGCGATCGTGACTCACGAGCAGCACGGTGCCGTCATATTCCTGCAATAGCGATTCGAGCAATTCCAGCGTCTCGAGATCGAGATCGTTGGTCGGCTCATCGAGCACCAGCAGATTGGCGGGCTTGGCAAACAACCGCGCCAGCAGCAGCCGATTGCGCTCGCCGCCGCTGAGCGATTTCACCGGCGAGCGCACACGCGCCGGCGCGAACAAAAATTCGCCGAGGTAGCTGATCACGTGTTTGCGGCTGCCGCCGACTTCGACGAAATCGGAGCCGTCGCTCACCGAATCGAGGACCGTCGCTTCTTCGTCGAGCTGATTGCGGAATTGATCGAAGTAGGCGACGTTGAGCTTCGTGCCTTGCCGCACTTCGCCGCTGTCCGGCGCCAGCTCGCCGAGAATCATGCGGATCAATGTGGTCTTGCCGGCGCCGTTCGGACCGATCAATCCGACCTTGTCGCCGCGCAGAACGCGGCAGGTAAAGTCGCGCACGACGACGTTGTCGCCGAACGACTTGCTGACATCGGTGAGCTCGGTGACGAGCTTGCCCGAACGCGTGCCCGCGTCGAGCGCAAAATTCACCGTGCCGACGCGATCGCGGCGCGCGGCGCGTTCTTTGCGCAGCGCTTCGAGGCGGCGCACGCGGCCTTCGTCGCGCGTGCGGCGCGCTTCGACGCCGCGCCGAATCCACGCTTCTTCCTGCTCGAGCAACTTGTCGAATTTTTCCTGCGCGAACTCTTCCGCCGAAGCTTGCTGGGCTTTGCGCGCGCGATACGCGGCATAGCGCTCCGGGAAATGCGTGAGGTGACCGCGATCGAGCTCGACGATCGCATTCGCTACGCGATCGAGGAACACGCGATCGTGGGTGACGAACAGCAGCGCGCCGTTGAAGCCGCGCAGCAGCTCTTCGAGCCATTCGATCGTCGTGACGTCGAGATGGTTGGTCGGCTCATCGAGTAGCAGCAGCTCCGGCTCGGCGACCAGCGCGCGCGCCAGCGCGAGACGCTTGCGCTGTCCGCCGGAGAGCTCGCTGACCATCGCATGCGGATTGAGATTCGATCGGCTCACCGCCGCGTCCACGCGAGATTTCAGCAGCCAGCCGCCGGCATCGTCGATCTGGTGGCCGATTCGCTCGAGATCGTCGATCGCGCCGGCTTCGCCACGCTCCATCGCATGCGCCGCCGCGTCGTAAGCGGTCAACAGGTCGCGTGTTTCGCCCAGCCCCTCGGCTGCCGCTTCGAACACGGTCAGCTCCGGATCGAGAATCGGCTCCTGCGGAACGTACGCCACCGCGAGGCCCGCACGGCGCCACACCTGGCCTTCATCCGCAGCCACCTCCCCCGCCAGCACCTTCAGCAGCGTGCTTTTGCCGGTGCCATTGCGGCCGATGAGCGCCAGGCGATCGCCCGGTTCGAGCGCGAGTTCAACCGCGTCGAGCAAAGGGACGTGGCCATAGGCGAGAGAGACCTTATCCAAGGTGGCGATGGGCATGAGGCGAATAGATTCCAGTGCGAGATTCGGGGAAAACGGCAACGGTGACCAGCGGAGGCGAATTTTACCGGCAACACGGGGGACGTGTGCGGAATTGAGCGAACGGCACGGCGTGCCGCATCGCGTCGCGTAATCGGCGGCGATCGAATGGAACGATCAGCCGGTGAACGCAAGCGAGCGCAATCTGACCATGCGTTCACCCGGTCGCCGGATTGCCGGCAGGGCAGTCCTTGGAGTCGACCGTCCCAGATCCGACCGTCCCAGAGCCGACCGTCCTAGAGCCGACCGCCTCACCCGACCCCAGGCGCACCGTCACTGCGATTGATCGGTGCCCGGCTCCAGCAGCTGATCGAACTTCAAATTACTCGAGCCTTCGCCGCGGCCGACTTGCTTCTTGAACGCGGCCCACACCCAGGTCGAGCCATCCACCCAGCGCGCCATCCTGCGCGAGCGCGTTACGTGCACGCCTTCGCGCGGGACTTCCTCGTCGTACAGCAACAGCTCGCCCGCGGCGTTGAGCACCTGGCCTTGCGCGTGATGGACCTTTTGCGAACCGTCGGGTTGCAGCACCGCGCCGCGTTTCAGTCGTGAGACGACCTTGCCGTCGGCGCCTTGCAGCTCGACCGGCAGCAATGGAATCCAGTTCTCCGGCACGGTCGATGACAGCAGATAACGCGCGGCGCCGTTACCCGGCGTCGGCACCGCAGGCACTGCACCAGCGGCGACAGCCGGGGCAGTTGGTGGCGCACTGTAACCGGTCAACGCCTGTTCGAGCGCGCTTTCGAGACTTCGCTCGATGGCCCACGCGACATTGGCCATCTCGTCGCGCATCAACAGCACGTCTTCGAGCGCGCTGCCTTCCATCACCCGGCCGAGCGATGGCGACAGGAAAAACCGATCCGAGTTGAGATCGCCGATCGGCGCTTCGCCGGGACGGAAGAACGCAGACTGCCGCCACATCGACCAATGCGCTGCCGGCAAGCCGCCACCGCCGATCGGGCGCAGGAGATTGCGCACGCCGAAGCTGTCCGTCACCACCAGCGAATCGACTGATGTCACCGAGCCCACCGGCAAGGTCAGCGGCACGACGAACCAGTCGTTGCCGTAGCTGCCGACGTACTCGATCATCAGCAGCTTCGCGAGATCCGTCGGACCCACGGGCACCAGACCGTATGCGAGACGCGCATCTTCCAATTCCCAGAACCGCGCAGCGGGTGCGCCGCGGAACGTGACCGGCGCGGGGATCGTGGTTTCGGTTGCAGTGGCGAACGTGCGATCGCCGGCGCTGCCGATGTTCGACTCGAAGCTCACGTCGAAGCTGCTCCAATCCAACCGGCCGTCGTCGAATTCGCTCGCGGTTAGCAGCACTTCGCTACCCGGATCAGCCGTCATACCGGCACCCACGGAAACTGCGTATTCCATGCGCGACGGTAGCCACGCATCGTCAGACGGCCCGGCAGGTTCGCTGAACAGATTGTCGTAGTAGCTCAACCATTCGATCGCGGTCTGCTGCACTTCGGCGCGATCACCCGAAGCGATTTGCAGTGCAGGGTCTTGCGCGACTTGCGCCGCACCGGTACCGCGAAACGCCGCGGCAAGCAGGCGCGCATCCGGCGCTCGACCTGCCATGCTCTGCATGAAACGCCGGGTGCCGTCGTCGGCGGCGTCCGACTGTACCGCCGGCAGCGGTTGCAGCGCGTAGTTGGCGACGAACGCGGCACGATAATTTTTCGCCAGCGGCTGCGACTCCAGCATGCGCAGGAAATGCAGTCCGGCCTCGACGCTCAACGTCAACATGCGCATCTTGTTTGCAGCGTCGGGCCGCATGCCGCGCCGTTCGACCATGACTTCCAGCGGCATTTGCAGCGGATCGTAGCGCGGCGCCTGCGTGTTGGTGTTCGCCGGCAAGTCGCCCAGATGACAACGCGATAGCAGTGCGCTGGTCGAGCGCACGCGCGCCTCGACCGGTGTGCCCGCATCCTCGCCCTGAAACTCGCCGAGCTGCCACTGGCGCGCGAGCAGCCATAGCGGATCGAACACGCGCGCGCTCACGCTTCTGCCCATGTCTTGGCTGCGGCAGTGCGGCTCGAGCCGCGTCCAGCTCGTGATCGACGCGGTGTTCGGCGCCGGTGGTGGCGGCGGCGGTGGCGGCCGATGCGGTTCGTCCGGCGGGTTCGGTGGATCGCTCGGCGGTCCCGGCCCATCGCTGATCGGTCGCAGCGATGGCGCCGCAGTGCCGCCGTCTTCAGTTGGCCGCAGCGGTGCGGGCTCGTCAGGTTTCACGGACTTCACGGTCATCGTAGTTCTCGAATAGCAGCGGTTGAATTCATCGCGTCAACGGCGCGAAGTCGGTCGACACCACGTCATCTTTGGCATTGAACGCGAAGTACAGCGCCGGCAAATGCTGCGCGAGCTCGCCCAGCGTTTCCGGATCGAGCGCACGAATCTTGGCGAGGTCGAGCGTTTCGAACAGCACGCGTTCGAGCGACTGCACCGTCCAGTCTTCATCGGGCACCGGCGGCACCGCGATCAATATGTTTTGCGGCGCGCAGGCATCGGGCGGATTGAATTGGAACGTGAGCGCGGTGGTCTCGCTGCGGCTCGGCACGATCTCAATCCACTCATCGACCCACAAGCCGGCGAGCGGTTTTTTCGTGTCGACGGCGGTCGGCATCTGCAGCACCAGCGACAACTTGCTCGCAGGCAGATCTTTGCCGGCATCGGGCGGCAATCCCACCCAGCGTTCGCCGTTCACATAAGGCAGTTGCGCGACGATCAGATTCAGCCGATCGCCGGTGCTCATCACCTCCGCACCGCGCAGACATGCGTTGAAGCGCGCAACCGGATCGCGCACCCTGGCGCTGCGTGCGAGCCAGGCGTTTGCGGCGAGCGGATCGCCATTCAGCGTTTGCTTGCTTGCTGCCATCGCGGTGCTCAACTCGGTGGCGGCCGGCACGTCGCACGTGAAACGCGGAAGCACGACGAACGCCGAACCGAACACGGCTTTGATGCGATCGATGAGCTGATCGCGACGCGGTCGCGGATCGGTGGCTGCGGGCAACGCGCGCAACGCAGTGCCTTGCTGCAATCGTGTGCCGCTGATCTTCAGCAGCGCCGCCGATTGCGCAACCAATGCAGCCCGTGCGGAGGGATCCTCGCCGCTCGTGGAAACCGGCACGGCAGGTGTGATGCCGTAGCTGCCGAGCTTCAGCAATCCGGCGCGCAATAATTCCGCGGTCGCGGTTGCCGGCTTCGATAGCAACGCGGCGAGCGCTTTGTGCGCGGCATTCAATCCGTTCTCCGATCTCACAGCACGCGCTTCCAGCTCGACGAGATCGAGCGTGCCCTGCCCCGCGCGCTCCGGCGGATTGAAATCTTCGGTATCGGCACCGCGCGCGCCGGACAGCAGCCGTCGCACGGCACTCGCCTGCTCCAGCGCATCGAATAACGTCAGCTCGCCGGCCAGCAAATTGGTCGGCCGCGCGTGTTGTAAACGCAAACGCGCGGTGGCATCGAAACCGCCGGCCTTGTGCTTCGCGTGAAACAGCACGCGCTGCTCGAGCTGCGTCAACGAACCACCGGACTGCGACGCGCCGGTCGTCGCCTCGACGCCGTACACGACATCGAGCGGCGCCACCAGCAGTTCACTCAGCGGTAAGGTGCGCGTCTCAACGACCGCACTGGTTATCGGATCGAGCCGCTCGATCGTGCAACGGATCTTGCGAGAATCGCCGAGCAGCGCGGCGACCCAGGCGTTGAGTACCGGCTCGGCGATCGCCGGTGCCGACGAACCCCACGGCACCCAGCCCGCGCCGGACGATGTGCTCGGGTTGAGCAGCACCAGCAGTCGATGCGTGAGCGCGGTGCCGCTGCGTGGAACGTGCGCGACCTCGAGCTCAGGCGGGGGTGCATCGCCTCGCTCGATCGCGGCGAGCGTGCTCGCGATGCGCGACGTGTTGCCGCGTGCGATTTGATACGCGGCCTCGGCGGTGAGCGCATCGCTCAATGCATCGGTGGCTTCGGCGAGCGAATCGAGCACGACTGTCAGCGATGCCATTTCAGTCCCGCTGGCGTCCTGCAAAACCGCGTTGACCGCGGCTTTGTCTTCCTGCCAGCGACGGCTCAACACCAGGCCATCGACGACATTGTTGGCAGCGATTGCTTCTACCGCCGTGGCATTGTTGTCGACTGCACTCGCGACCAGCGGTGCGAGGCCGCGCAGACGCAAGACGAAACGATCGAGCCCGGCATCGTGCAAGCTGCGCTCGAAGCGATAGCCGAGCAATGCGCCGAGCGGTTGTCCTTGCCGCACGCCATCGAGCAGGCGTTCGGCTTCACGCACGCGCCGCGACGAAAGATCGATTGCGAACGGTCCATCTGCTGCTGGAACGCCGGTCGGACCGAGATGCGCATTGCGCAGCAACGCTGCCGCAGCCGCATGCGTCATCGACGGCGCGTGAATGAAGCCGGTGTCGTTGGCGGGGAAAGCCAGCGGCGTCTGCTCGCCCGCAGGCAACTGCGCCGCCGGCACGTCGGTCGAAGCCGCGGCCATGGACAAATTTTCAACCCAGCCGTAACCGCCGATGTACGCGCCTTTCGGCGCGTTGGCCGACATCGATGCCAATCGTTTGGTCGCAAATGAAGTGATCCACGCGTCGATGCGATGCGCGGACAGATCCAGCGTCCCGGTCATCAGAAACTGCAGGGTCTCGCTGTCGAGGTTTTGCAGATACGCAAGCGCGTTGCGAAATTCGCCGAGGGCCGCGACGCTCGGTGCAGTAAACGTCGTAAGACTTTCAAGAAACTGCCGGATCGTTCGGTTCGCGGCGTCGCTCGGCGCTGTGAGATCGAGCTGCCGTTTCCACGTCAAGGTGGGCGGCGCGTTGGTGACCAGATCGATCAGCTCGGTATCGCGCAGCAACGCGGTAACGTCGGTGCCTGGTGCGCCTGCGGCGATCAGCGCTGTCGCATCCGCGAGCTCGCGCAGCAGCGCGTGACGCAAAAGTATTTGCAGCAAACTTGCGGTGGCATCGGGCGATTCCGGATCGGGCCGTGCGGCGATCAGCGCGTCGATGTGCGGCTCGGCCAACAACGTAGCGATATAGTTGGGCTCGAGTTTTTTCCAGGGCGACACTTCGCCTGGCTGCACCAGCGGTGAAGATATTCGCCAGGCCGCTTCGGCCGCGATCGAAGGCAGCGTCCGCGAATTCCATTGGATGCCGAGCTGCTGCAGCAGCCGTCCGGTGAATCCATCCTGCGCGGCGATAAAGCCGTCCGCCACGAGGTCCTCGCCGATGAACGAGTGCAGATACTGGAAATAGTGACGCCCGAAGATGCTCCGTGTGCTGTAGCTGCTGGACACGCCGTCGGTCCGCATCACGTCGGCAAGATCCGCATCGGGATCGGCCGGCGCGTCCCGTCGACCTAGACGCAGCGCGTCGCCGAGACGCTGGCGCCAGATGAGGTCGCGCAGCTTGAGCAACGGCGCCTGCATTTTCACGTCGCGCGTCGCAGTTGCCAGCTCACTCGCGCGCGGCTTCCACAAATCGAGCGAAGTCGCCGGCAGCACGCCATACGGCTGCCGGCCGCAGCGTAGCGTCGGATACGGACCGAAGCTGCGCACGTGCGTCACGAAATGATCGCGCGCCCAGGCGACGGTTTCCGGTGTCATGCCGTTGCCGATGAAGCCATCGGGCGTCTGCGTCGTGCCCTGGAAGCCGATCATGTTGGACAGGTAATAGCCCCAGCCCGGCTGCCACAGCGCGGTGTTCATGCTGCGCATCTGCATTTCCTGCTGCTCGCCCGCGCCGCCGATGCGACCGAGCACCGCTGCGATTTGATTGCGTGGCAGGCCAAGCGCGGTGCCCACACGAATGGCGTTGGATCTTGCATCGAGCGCAGCCGCATTGGGCGCAACCTCGATGGCATAACTGCGCTGATGCGCAGCGTCGTCCACATACGAAGCGGCGCGGCGATCGTCGGTGTTGTTGGTCGGCGTACCGTATCGCAGAAACTCCAGGCCATCGGTGTAGTGATGCGCATCGAGCAGGCTCGCGAGCTGCGCGGCGCCTGCGGCTGCACCCAGCGATTTGGCGACACCGAACACATATAGACTCGAGACACGAGACGACCTCACCGCAGACGGGAGCGTGATGCGCAAAGCCATGCCCACCGCTTCGGCCGCGTCGAAGTCGACCATCCACTTCATGCCCTCGTCCACTTGCACGGATTGGTCGGCGGCCGCGATGCCGGATGCACGTGGAGGTGGCAGCGGTGCTTGCGGGTCGGGTCCGACAGCAAGCGGCCGTACGATGTCGCGACCGATAACTTGCAACCTGCCTTGCCCATACGAATACGCCGTGGCGATCCAGCGATCGGGCAGCAGACGCGCCTGCGGCGCGTGGCGCCATGCCGAATCCTTGCCGTCCGAAACTACGCTCACCGACGGGAACACCGGCGCCGCCGACAACGCTTGCGCGGCGGGAACCGCCGCGGCCGGACGCTGCTGCGGATTGGTCGGCGTCAGCAGCCGCGCGATCCACGCGGCACGCGCGGCGCCGAAGCGATCGGCGAGCTGCGCCCACGCGACGGTGCGCGCGGCGGCATCGTTGCCTGCGCGCCAATCTTGCTCCCAGTAATGCACGCCCCAGTCGCGCTCGCCGGGCAGCAGATCGGGCTCGTGCGAGTCGAGGTGAATCTTGTCCGGATAGATGCGCACGCGCAGCTCCACGACCCCGTCGGGCAAGGTAAAGAAGCGCGTCTCCAGACGGATCGGCAGCAGCACCAGCGGCGCATCGCTCGGACACAACGACGGCGATGCCGGATCGCTCGCCGCGGCGGCAAGCGCGAGATTGCTATTGAACAGAGGTGCATTCATGAGATCGTTGAATCGGTTGGCAGCGGATTGGGATTCGGATCGTCCGGTGGCTTCGGCTTGCCCTTGGTCGGTGGCCTTGGATTTGCCGGAGGCGTCGGATTCGTCGGGGCCGTTGGATTCGTCGGTGTCGGTGGATTCGCCGAGGTCGTCGGATTCGCGGGCGGCGTCGCATTCGTCGCAGCAGGCGCCGGCGGCAGAAACTGCGACGCATGAATCGCGAGTCGAACCGGCAAACGGCGCGTGATGCCGGCCATGTGCGCCCCGTTGCGACCCCACACCGAGTTGTTGAGCGGCTGATTGGCGGGTACCGCGGTGCCGATTGCGACGTGCGTGGCAGCGCCGATCGAAACGCCTGCATGCAGGCCGAAGCGCGGCTCGGTCGGATGCTCCTGGATGACGACGTAGTAGCCGAGTCCGCCATCGGCACCGGTCGCCTGATCCGCGCTGACGTCGAAGCCGAAGAACGCAACGTCGGGTTGCATCGAACATGCGAATATCGGTTGCTTCTCGATAGCCGCATCTTCGCTCGGCGTGCGCGGACCGCCGGCGGTTTGCACTGCCGGCGTGAGATAGATCACCGCGTTCGGATAACGCCGCAGCAGCGCACTGCGGATCAGCATCACGAACTTGTCCCGCAGCGGTGCGCTTGGCGCATCGCCGAGCGCGCGGTTGCCCCATAGATGCAGCGGCTGGATGTCCGGTGCGCCGCCCCAGAAGCGATCGAAGCAGGTGCCGCGTTGATCGGTCGGAAAGCCACGCCACAACATCTCGCGCGCCATTTCGAAATTGAGGCCGACCATGAACGCTTCGATGAAGCGGCGGTTGGTCTCGAGGCCGAGCACGCTGTCGGGCAGCACGGCGTCGAGCCCCGGCAGCAGCAGATCCGGCGACAGATCGCGCAGCGGCTCGTACATCGGCTGCGGAAACTGCGGCGCCACCATGATGGTATCGACGCCGGCAATCGATGCATTCGGCGCGGCAGGCGGCGGCACCGTCGGCGTTGCGTCCGATGCCGTGGCGACCACCACTTGTGCGAGCGCTGCCATCGTCTCGCGCGGCTTGGTCTGATCGCGCAGGACGGTGCGCACATCGCTCATCGCAACCGGAATTCTTTTACTCATGACACCGCTGATGCGGCCCGGGTTGACGCGCTTGAGGTGATCGCTCGCAGCAACGCGCATCGCCATCGCGCTGCTGCGAATGTCGATGCCCGCAGGTAATCCGGTCAGCGGCGGCACCACCACGGGTTGTCCTTCGGGCGCGATATCGAAGAACGGATGGCCGTGGAAAAAATCATGGATGGTTTCGTACGTCACCGCGGAGAACGCGCGCACCGTTCCCGGCGGATTCATCCACGAGCAAACCTGGGTGACCGTCGCGGC
>JBBRGM010000129.1:0-10249 GCA_038240725.1 Burkholderiales bacterium
TCCCACGCAACATTTCCCAGCTGAGATACTCGGTCTGCTGGGTGCGTTGAACAGAACGCGAAAGTCAGGATGGCTTTCTGCTGAGAGCCACATCCGAAACTATGGCGAGCAGGGAAGAAATGACCTCGCGGGTATCTTGGCAAATTGCCGTGTGACGCTTGACGACAATCCAAACCGATACTTTTCTTTCATCGGTGAATCAACCTTGTTTGTCTGGCTTCAGCACGCGAGGACTCCTCATGACCCGATTTTTGTGAAGGCCAAAGCCAGTGCAGCCGGGTTGGCGGCGAAGGCCACTGACATCATAGGACTCTTAGTGGCTGCGGATGCCGCCGGCGGTTACGTGTCGGCTGAGCGTTTTCAAGTCGATATTCCGGCAGAGCGAGACTCGGCCAACTCTCGGATCTATGAGGACGCTGGGCGCATGCTGAGCCGGCAAAGGCCAACTAAGACCGCAGGCCAGACAGCGCGCGCCCGACAGCTAGGGCGCAACGAGCCATGCTGGTGCGGCAGTAACCAGAAATTTAAGAAGTGCCATGGGCGCCAATCAAAGTAGCCGCAAGTCGTCTTGCGAGCGTGCGCGCGCTGGCGATGCGGGCCCTTCGCTGCAAGTTTGAATTTACTCGGGCGGTGTCCGTGTGTCGAACACCATTTAGGACATCTTATCGGCACTGCGCGAACAAACGCCGAGTGCCTCGCGCGGTCCAGAATATGGAGCACGGCTTACGAACTCCCGCGGCACGTCGATGATTTTCACGACGGTTTTGCAGAACGCAACTTTTCGAGCCCAAAGTCTCATTCGTGTCCGTGAGGGATTCGTGATCCACTCGCGACGACTGCGCGGTTGAGCCGTTGCTTGGAGTCAGGTATTCTCACCTTCGCATGCACACGCCTTCTCGCATCAAACGGGTTCGACGCAGATGGATCAGCGCCATCAGCGTTTTTCTATTGCTGTTCGCGCAGCTCACAGTGGCTGCGTACGCGTGTCCCGCCCTCAATACGGTTACCCAAACTGGTGCGATGGCCGCGCACGCTGCAACGCCTTGCGCGGACATCGACCCGCTACGTGCGTCGTTGTGCAAAGAGCATTGCAAAGGCCAGACAACCGTCGATCACGTCGACGTTCCGAGCGTGCCTCCGATTTCGCCCGGTATCGCGTCCCGTCTTACTGACCTCTATCACGTCACACCGCCGCGTCCGGTTGCGCAGTGCGACCTCTCGCGCGTAACGCAACCGCCGCCTTCCATTCGTTTTTGCGTATTCCGCACTTAGCCTCCGTTTGACTTGACGGCCGTCCTCGGCCGTGTGGTTTTCAAAGTCATTCTCAACGGGGGTTTTCATGCCTTCACTACCGAAGACGCCAGGCGCGCGAACGCGTTCGGCGAGCAATGGTGTCGCTGCGCTGTTGCTGATCGCGATTTTTGCGTGTACTTCCGCTCGCTCGGATGAACCGAACCTGTTGTCGCTGGACGATGCGCTGCGCTTGGCAAACGAGCGCTCTTCGCAGCTTTCCGCACAGCGTTACGCCATCGACGCGTTTCAGCAGACCACCGTATCGGCGCGTCAGTTGCCGGATCCCAAAGCGGTGTTCGGCGTAGAAAACCTGCCGGTCACCGGCTCGGACAGCCTGAGTCTGACGCGAGACTTCATGACCATGCGCAAGATCGGCGTGATGCAGGATTTCCCGCGCGCTGAGAAACGTGAGCTCAGAGGCAAGCTCGCCGAACGCGTGGTGGACCGCGAACGAGCCATGCTCGTCGACGCGGCGGCCGCGCTACGGCGTGACGTCGCCGCCGCTTGGCTGGAGCGCTATTTCGCCGAGCAGATGACGCGCGTCGTCGATGAGCAGATCGCTGAGGTGCAGCTGCAGACCGAGGCGATCAAAGCGGGGCTCAAATCCGGCAAGACGCAGCCTGTAGATTTTCTGGCCGCGCAAATGAGCTATCAGAGTTTGCTCGATCGCCGAGCCGATCTGGACAAGCAGAGCGCTCGTGCGAAAGCGATGTTGTCGCGCTGGCTGGGCGATGCCGCGGGACATCCGCTCGCAGAGTTTTCGGTACGCGACGTGACCTTAGCGCAGGGCTCGCTGTCCGATCACGTCGCACATCATCCGCACGTGCAATCGCTCGAGCGCCAGATCGACGTCGCGCAGACGGAAGCCTATCTCGCGCAGGCGGCGACCAAGCCCGACTGGAGTCTCGAGTTGGCCTATCAACAACGCGGACCGAGCTACTCCAACATGATCTCGTTGCAAGTCTCGATCGATCTGCCGCTGTTCCAACGAAATCGACAGAGCCGCGACGTTGCAGCAAGAATGGCGCAGCTCGAGCAGGCGCGCGACCTTAAGGAAGACGCGACTCGTCAGCATCTGGCGGAAGCGCAAGCGGCCTGGTCGGACTGGGAAGCTGCTACGGCGCGGCGCAAACGATTCGATGAATCGCTGCTCCCGCTGTCGCGTGAGCGAACGCAGGCGGCACTCGCGGCTTACCGCGGCGGACGCGGCGACATCACACCGGTTCTGCAGGCCCGCCGCGACGAGCTCGATGTGAAACTACAAGCAGTCCAGCTCTCGCAGGAACAGGGGCGATCTTACGCGCAACTGCTTTATTTCCTCCCGCAGGAGGCGATTAAATGAAGCGGCCTGGCGTGTCCTTGATAATCGCAGCGATCGTGTTTGTCGGCATCGGAATCGGCGCCGGATATTGGCTTGCCACGCATCGCATCCACGAATCGGCAACTAGCGATGGCAACGTATCGAGCGGTGCTCGAGTGGCTGCGAATTCGTCGAATGCAGCAGTTCAAAAGATCGATCCCAAAACCGGGCGCAAGGTGCTGTACTGGCACGACCCGATGGTGCCCGGTACGAAATTCGACCGACCGGGGAAATCGCCATTCATGGATATGCAGCTCGTGCCGGTCTACGCAGATGCGCCCGGCGATGAGAGCAGCATCTCGATCAGCCCGCGCACTGAGCAGAATCTAGGTATTCGCACCGCGGAGGTGAAGCAAGGGACTATTGCCACCGGCTTTTCCAGCGTCGGTGCGGTAAGCATCGATGAACGCGGTATCAACACGGTCCAGTCGCGCGTCAGCGGTTTCGTCGAGAAGTTGCATGTTCGCGCCCAGTACGACGCAGTCGCACGCGGCCAGCCGCTGGTGGATATCTATGCGCCCGATTGGCTTGCGGCGGAAGAAGAATATCTCGCGCTCAGGCGCATCACCCAGCCGGGCGTTGAGGCGTTGGCAGAGGCTGCGCGCGAACGTCTCAAGCTGCTCGGTATCTCGGAGAATCAGATCCGCATTATCGAGCGCGAGGGAAAAGCCGATCCGCGCGTAACGCTCTACGCGCCGCAGAGCGGCGTCGTCTGGGAACTGGGAATTCGCGACGGCATGGCGGTGACGCCGGGTGCGACGCTGTTCAAGCTCGCAAGCCTCGCGACCGTTTGGGTCGACGCCGAAGTGCCCGAATCGCAGGCTCAGTCGGCGAAGCCCGGCGTCGAAGTGCAGGCGCAGATCGCCGCCGTAACCGGCAGAACATTTCGCGGCAAGGTCGCCGCGCTGTTGCCGGACATCAACGTCACGACACGGACCATCAAAGCGCGCGTCGTCCTCAGCAATCCCGGCGGGGCGCTCAAGCCCGGAATGTTCGCCACGCTGATTTTTGCCGGTACCGACAAAACCACGTTGACAGTGCCGACCGAAGCAGTCATTGCGACCGGTAAACGCAACGTCGTCGTACTTGCGAGCGAAGGCAAATTTCAACCAGTGGATGTCGAGATCGGACGCGAAGGCGGCGGCTCGACTGAGATTCTCAGTGGCCTCAAAGCCGGGCAGCAGGTGGTGATCTCGGGACAATTTTTGATCGATTCGGAGGCGAGCCTCAAAGGCACGGAAGCGCAGATGTCCGACGCGCCGATGGAGATGAAGAAATGATCTCGCGGTTAATCCGATGGTCGATTGCCAATCGCTTTTTGGTGCTGCTCGGGACCGCGGGTATTGCGGCATGGGGCGTTTGGGCGATGGCGAAAACGCCACTCGATGCGATTCCGGATCTCTCTGACGTTCAGGTGATCATCCGCACCACGTACCCAGGTCAGGCGCCGCAGATCGTCGAGAACCAGGTTACCTATCCGCTGACCACGACCATGCTGTCGGTGCCGGGAGCCAAGACGGTGCGCGGCTATTCGTTCTTCGGCGATTCATTCGTCTACATCTTGTTCGAAGACGGCACCGATCTTTACTGGGCGCGCTCGCGCGTGCTGGAATACTTGAACGAGGTGCAGGCGCGATTGCCCGCGCAGGCGAGGGCATCGCTCGGGCCGGATGCAACCGGCGTCGGCTGGATCTTCGAATATGCGCTGGTCGACAGGACCGGGAAGCTGGATCTGTCGCAACTGCGTGCGCTGCAGGACTGGTTCCTGAAGTATGAGTTGAAAACCGTTCCCAACGTCGCCGAGGTCGCAAGTATCGGGGGCATGGTGCGCCAATACCAGATCGTGCTCGACCCGGACAAGCTGCGCGCCTACAACATTGCGCAAGCCAGAGTAATCGACGCCGTGCAGAAGGCCAACCAGGAAGCAGGCGGCTCGGTGCTCGAGATGGCTGAGGCGGAGTACATGGTGCGCGCGACCGGCTATCTGAAATCTCTCGAAGACTTTCGCAAGATTCCATTGAGGACGAGCGACGCCGGCGTTTCCGTGCGTTTGGGCGACGTCGCACGGATTCAAGTCGGTCCGGAAATTCGGCGTGGCATTGCAGAGCTCAACGGCGAGGGCGAAGTTGCGGGCGGTGTCGTGGTGATGCGCTCCGGCAAGAACGCGCTCACGACGATCGAAGCTGTCAAGGTCAAGTTGAAGTCGCTGGCAGCAGCCCTGCCGCCCGGCGTGGAGATTGTCCCAACCTACGATCGCTCGAACCTCATCGAGCGCGCGATCGGCAATCTCAAACACAAACTGATCGAGGAATTCATCGTCGTCGCGCTGGTGTGCGTGATTTTCTTGTTCCATCTGCGCTCGGCGCTGGTGGCGATCGTCTCGCTGCCGCTCGGCATACTGATGGCGTTCGTCGTGATGTACTACCAGGGTGTCAACGCCAACATCATGTCGCTCGGCGGCATTGCCATCGCGATCGGCGCGATGGTCGACGCGGCGGTTGTCATGATCGAGAACGCGCACAAGCATATCGAGCGCTGGCAGCATGAACATCCGCACGAGAAGCTGCGTGACGATGAACAGTGGCGTGTGATCGGCGATGCGGCAACCGAGGTCGGTCCAGCGCTATTCTTTTCACTGCTCATCATTACGCTGTCTTTCATTCCGGTGTTCACTCTGGAAGCGCAGGAAGGTCGGTTGTTCTCGCCGCTCGCATTCACCAAAACCTATGCAATGGCGGCTTCTGCCGCTCTTGCAGTCACGCTGATTCCTGTGCTGATGGGTTATCTTGTCCGCGGACGCATCCCGAACGACCGCGCGAATCCGATCAACCGGTTTCTGATTGCCGCGTACCGTCCGCTGCTGGATGCCGCGCTGCGCTTTCCCAAGCTCACGCTGGTCATCGCATTATTCGTAGCGCTTGCGACGCTGTGGCCGGCCAGCCGCCTCGGCGGCGAATTCATGCCGCCGTTGGACGAAGGCGATCTGCTGTATATGCCGTCGGCGTTGCCGGCAATCTCGGCAGGCAAGGCCGCCGAGTTGTTGCAGCAGACCGACAGGCTGATCAAAACGGTTCCCGAAGTAGCGAGCGTTTTCGGCAAAGCGGGGCGCGCTGAAACAGCCACCGATCCGGCGCCGCTCGAAATGTTCGAGACCACCATCCAGTTCAAGCCACGGGGCGAGTGGCGAGCCGGCATGACGCCGGACGAGCTAATCGAAGAGCTCGATCGCGTCGTCAACGTGCCCGGCCTCACCAACATCTGGGTGCCGCCGATCCGCAATCGCATCGACATGCTGGCAACGGGAATCAAAAGTCCGGTGGGAGTCAAGGTCGCGGGCACAAACCTGCAGGAGATCGATCGCATCACCGCCGCAGTTGAGCGCGCGGTGGCGCACGTGCCCGGCGTTACCTCCGCGCTGGCCGAGCGCCTCACGGGTGGCCGCTACGTCGACATCGATATCGATCGGGACGCCGCTGCACGCTTTGGGCTCAACATCGCCGATGTGCAGAGCGTCGTGTCGTCTGCCATCGGTGGCGAGAACATCGGCGAGACGGTCGAAGGCCTGCAGCGCTTCCCGATCAATGTGCGCTATCCGCGTGAGATGCGCGACTCCATGGCGTCGCTGCGCAATCTACCGATGCTGACCGAGCGCGGCGCGCAGATTCGCCTATCCGATGTTGCGAGTGTCCGCATCAGCGACGGTCCGCCAATGCTCAAGAGCGAAAACGCCAGACTTTCTGGTTGGGTTTATGTCGATATCCTCGGACGCGATCTGAAATCAGCTGTGCAGGAGATGCAGAAGGTCGTCGCGAAAGACGTGAAGCTCCCGCCGGGCTATTCGATCGCGTGGTCGGGACAGTTCGAGTTCCTGGGACGTGCAACCGCGCGCCTGAGAATCGTGGTACCGGTGACGGTGTTGATTATCTTCGTGCTGCTCTACCTGACTTTCAATCGTTTCGACGAAGCGCTGCTCATACTGACGACGTTGCCGCTGGCGATCGCCGGCGGCGTCTGGTTGCTATGGTTGCTGCGATACAACTTGTCGGTGGCGGCAGGGGTCGGGTTCATCGCACTCGCGGGTGTGGCAGCGGAGTTCGGCGTGATCATGCTGCTCTATTTGAAGCACGCGTGGGCGGGTCGGATGGCCGCCGGCAAGGCGAGTGAAGCGGATCTGCTCGATGCCATTCGCGAAGGCGCCGTGCTGCGCGTGCGGCCGAAAGCGATGACCGTCGCCGTCATCATCGCGGGACTGATACCGATCATGCTCGGGTCGGGGACAGGTTCCGAAGTGATGCAGCGGATCGCGGCGCCGATGATCGGCGGCATGGTAACGGCGCCACTCCTTTCGATGTTCGTTATTCCGGCTGCGTATCTGTTGATTCAGCGTTTACGGCGCCCGAAAGATCCCATCTCCGAACCTCGCGGGCTGTCCGCAGCGGCCGATTCGTCAATGTGACGGATGGATGCCGCAACGGCGAGCGGTTGCAAGTGGGCGCCTTGCGAAATTGGCGGCCGCAGATGTTCAACACGGCTAGGGTGCAATGCAGGCGCGGCTTGTCGAGCCCCGACTCCGGGGGCCCTTGCAAAATGCGCGAGTAAACCGCGACCATGGTGACCTCATTCCGAAAACCGTACAGCCCGTGACTAAAGCAACGGCGAAAGTTTCGTCACGCGAGAAGATCGGTGAAGAGAGCTCGAAATTCACGCAGCGGCCGATTGCCTTGGAAACTGTCGGTCGGTCATGATTGCGAGTTACCGCATTAGGGCGGAGCTAGGTTGCCGCCGGTGCCGTATCGGCGCTCCAGCACTAGTCGACGTTGCCGATATATATAATGGGCATCGGGCCAATATTGCGCTCCTGCTCCGGCGAAGGGGAACTAATTCTGAGGAGATCTATCGGCAATCCAATCGGTTGCGGTGCCGCCTATCGAGGGGGTGCTGGATCGGCAGGAGGTTGCCTATGGCTCACTCCGTAGAATGCCGTTCGCAGTTGATAGTCTGTCCAAAACTAGTCTGTCCAAAACGATGACCATGATCGGGTTTGCGGCTGCTCTGGTGCGGCGAGCGGATGACGGTGCGGATGCCACGGCAATCGCCGACGCGATCGTCGTGGCTTGGCAGGAGATCGATGCCGCGCTATCGCCCATTATCGGACAACGCGCCGTCGCTGCGCTGTACCGCCGCGGCCTCTCTATTATCGGTCAGGACTACCCTTGGCTATCCGACACTCATGAGGACGTCGCTACGCTCCTCGATCGCGAGGCCATGCGCTCTGCACTCGCGCAGCAAAGCGGCGCGGAGGCCGCGGCCGGCGGCGCCGCCGCCCTACAAGCCTTCCACGATTTGCTGGCAGGCCTCATCGGCCCGGGGCTCACCGAAAGACTGCTCGGCTCCATCCTAGAAAACCTCGAGCGCTCAGAAAACCTCGAGCGCTCTTCTAACCGGGATATCTCGCCATGACCACCAAAGTTGCAATCACCCGCCTGGCCACCGGCGTGCCGGGTTTGGACGAGGTGCTGAATGGAGGATTGCCGGAATTTTCATTCAACCTCATCGCTGGGACGCCCGGGTGCGGCAAGACCACGCTGGCGCACCAGATAATGTTCGCGCTGGCAACGCCGAAGCGACCGGCGATCTATTTTACCGTGCTGGGCGAACCACCGATAAAGATGCTGCGCTATCAGCAACAGTTCGACTTCTTCGACAACGAGGCGATCAACCGCTCAATCCACTTTATTAACGTCACGGAGGAAACGCTGTCGGGGGAGCTCGACCTGGTGCTGCGCCGAATCGCCGCCGAGGTGGAGAGTCATGCTCCGGGGCTCGTCTTCGTGGACTCGTTTCGTTCCGTAGCACGCGCAGCGCAGACCGATAGCAGCTCGAACAACCGCCTGCAGCATTTCGTGCAACAGCTCGGCATACTGATGACCAGCTGGCAGGCGACGACCTTCCTGGTGGGCGAGTACCTCGACGAGAGCAACCCTAACCCGGTATTTACCGTAGCCGATGGCCTGATCTGGCTGCGCCAAAGCGTGCAGCGCAACTCCGTCGTGCGCAAGATGGAGATCATTAAAATGCGCGGTCAGCCGACGCTGCCGGGGCTGCATACGTTTCGCATCAGCAATGCCGGAATCGAAGTATTCGCACCCCTAGATGCTAACGTCGTAGCACGCGACGGGGGTCGCACACAATCGAGCGCTTCACGAATGTCTGTGGGCTTGCCGCAGCTGGACGCGATGCTGGGCGGCGGCCTGCCCCGCGGTTACTCGGTGCTCGTTGCCGGTCCGTCTGGATCAGGCAAGAGCGTTCTGACCAGTGCGTTTCTCGCTGAAGGCGCGCGCTGCGGCGAGACCGGCGTGATTGCGGTATTTGAGCAGCACCCCGATCGCGTGCGCAACCGAACCATTGCTGCGCTGATCGAAAATGGACAAATTGCCGTAGTGGATAGCCGAGCGCCTGATCTTTCGATCGATGAGATCGTGTCACTGATCAGAACCCAGGTCCGCCGCCTCGGCGCGAGCCGCGTGGTGATCGATTCACTGTCGGGCTTCGAGCTCGCCTTAGCGCCGACCTTCCAGCCCGACTTTCGCGAATCGATGTTGCGCCTGGTCACCGCACTCGCGGCTGAGGGCGTCACCGTCATGATGACCTCCGAGCTGGAGGACCGCTACACCGATCTGCGCTTCAGCCCATATGGCACCGCCTTTCTCACGGACGTAATTATCGTGCAAAGGTATATCGAAGTCGAAAGCAGACTGTTGCGTGTAATGGCAGTGGTCAAAGTGCGCGCAAGCGTCCATTCGAACGAGCTACGGCTCTTCAGCATCCGAGACGATGGCATCCACATAGGTGGCATGCTGCTCGATCAAGAAGGACTGCTCGGCGGAAGGCCAACGAAGCGGCGCATGGCGGAGTGTTCCTCGGGTTCCGCCAAAGATGCGGAGCCGATATAAGGTGCGCAGGACTGCTGGCGAACTGGACGGCGTTCCGAAACGAAGCGACCAGTCCGCTCCTGAAGTCGCTGGCCCGCCGAAGCCAACTGAAGCGGCGAGCCCCGGGCTGTCGGTCATACACCCCGATCTGGGCGATCCAGGAAAGGACCGGATCAACGACCAGCAAGCCCGAGTGCTCGAAGCGAACGAGCAGTTGGTGCTCTCGTCGCTGCGTGCCCAACGCGACGCGGAAACGAGTGCGCGAACGATTAGAGAAATATCGCGGTCGGCTGAACGCGATGCGCTTACAGACTTGCCGAATCGCACGTTGCTGCTCGACCGGTTTGCGCAGGCGGTGGCCAATGCGAAGCGCCATCGCGCCCGATTGGCGCTGCTATTTTTGGACCTAAACAACTTCAAGAACATCAATGACACGTTCGGCCACGCAGTCGGCGATCAGGTACTCAAGGTCGCCGCGCAACGGCTCTTGGCCTCGGTTCGTGCCGTGGACACCGTAAGCCGGCATGGCGGCGACGAGTTTCTCATCTTGCTCGCGGAGGTTTCGCAGGCGTCGGATGCGGGCCAAATTGCCCATAAAGTGATCGCGGCCCTCGCTGCCCCGTGTCGTCTGGGCGATCACATCCTTCACTTAAAGGCGAGCATT